>JACQQW010000097.1 GCA_016206745.1 Candidatus Omnitrophota bacterium
CAATAATGCTTCTTTACCGGTTGGGCCCTATAATCAGGGGGTCTCCATCGGGCATTTGATTTACACCGCGGGACAAATCCCGCTGGACAAATCCGGAAACATGGTCCCCGGCGGCATTAAAGAACAGACCAAACAGGTTCTGGAGAATGTCAAGGCGGTCATTGAAGCCGGCGGATCCGGCTTGGATAAAGTGGTCAAGGCCACGGTATTTTTAAAAGATCTTAATGATTTCGCGGGCATGAATGAAGTGTACGGGCAATATTTCAAGCCGGACAATGCGCCGGCGCGCACCACCATCCAGGTGGCGCGCATCCCCAAGGACTCACTGGTGGAAATAGAGGCGGTTGCGTTTATGTAACAAATTTTATTCCGGCGCGCGATTTAGCGCAAGGCAATCGTCGGAAACCAATGCCTATTGCAACATTCGGGATAAAAATAAACAATGAAAATAACCCTGCGTTTGATCTTTTTCCTGGTCGCGGCCGTGGCGCTGGTCGCCGTTGTGTTTTCTTACTGGCAGGTCCGCCAGGAAGAGTACCGGCTTAAGAGCGATCTGGAAAAAAGGGCGAGTGTCATTGCCGACAGTTTTAAAATCGCTGTGGAGCCGTTTCTTTTATCGGACAATGCCCAGCACTTGCAGCGCATTGTGGACAAATTTTCGAACCGGGAACGCCTGCTCGGCATTGCCATTCACGACGTCAGGGAAAACCCGGTCGTTGTTTCCACGGGGTTTCTCTCCAGGCTGCAAGCAAACCCCGGCGTGACCGCGGAGGGCATCCAGGAAGTCGAACGTCTGGGCGTGGAACATGGGAGTTTTTCCGGTTCCGGAAAAGAGGCCTTGTACGCACACACTGTCCCTTTAATGACCGGCGACAAGATCAGCCACGCGCTGACATTGTTTTATGACACCGGTTACGTCCGGGAACGTGTCCTGCGGCTTTGGATCAATAGTTTCTGGAGGGTCTCGATCCAGGCCTTTTTGATCGCTTTAACGACCTTCCTTATCATTTACCTCAATGTGATGGCGCCCATCAAGAAAACCACTGAATGGATCAAGAGGGTCCGCAAAGGCGAACCGGCCCGTTCATTGGAGGCCAAGGAACAGCTTCTTTTAGGGCCTTTGGCCGAGGAAATCGTACAGATGGCCAGGAGCCTGGAAACGGCGCGGCTTGCCGCTGAAGAGGAAGCGCGCCTGCGTTATTCTTCGGAATCCCGCTGGACCCCGGAACGGTTGAAAGAATTCGTGCGTTTGAAACTGCAAGACCGGCCCCTTGTCGTTGTTTCAAACCGGGAACCGTATATGCACATCAAGACGGCCAAGGAAATTGAGTGTATTGTGCCCGCCAGCGGCCTGGTCACGGCGCTGGAGCCGGTCTTGAATGCCTGCGGCGGCACCTGGATCGCCCAGGGCAGCGGAAACGCCGACCGGGAAACAGTGGATCAGCATAACAGGATCAGGGTCCCTCCCCAGGAACCAAAGTATACATTGCGCCGGGTCTGGGTGGACAAAGACACAGAGAAAGGGTTTTATTGCGGATTTTCAAATGAAGGCCTGTGGCCGTTGTGCCACATCGCCCACACCAGGCCGATTTTCAGGGGCGGGGACTGGGCGGACTATAAAGCGGTCAACAAAAAATTCGCCCAGGCGGTCTTGCAGGAGCTGGAGGGGGTTGCGGACCCTTATGTTTTGATCCAGGACTATCATTTTGCCTTGCTGCCCCACCTGATCAAGTCGGCCAAGCCGGACGCGCGCGTGGCGATATTCTGGCATATCCCCTGGCCAAACCCGGAGTCATTCGGCATCTGCCCCTGGTATAAATACCTTTTACAGGGGATGCTCGGCGCCGACATTGTCGGGTTCCACACCCAGTTTCATTGCAACAATTTTATCGAATCCGTCGACCGGTTCCTGGAGTCCCGTATTGATTACGAACATTTTACCATCAACCGGGAAGGCCGCACCACCTGGATCAAACCGTTTCCCATCAGCATTAATTTCAACCCGACGGAGGAAAACTCCGCCCAAAAAACGGAGACCAGGGAATCTTTGCTTAAAAAATACGGCCTGCAGGCCCAATGGCTTGGCGTGGGGGTGGACCGCCTGGACTATACCAAAGGTATTTTGGAGAGGTTTCGCGCCATTGAAAACCTTTTGGAAAGCCATGAGGCCTTCAGGGGAAAGTTCACCTTTGTCCAGATGGGGGCCCCCAGCCGCACCATGATCCCCAAATACAAGGAATTCATCGACGAGATCGCGCGGGAAACGGAGCGCATCAACGCAAAATATAAAATAAAGAACTGGCAGCCCATCCTGTTATTGATGAAACACCACAGCCATCAGGACATCCTGCCTTTTTACAAGGCCGCGGACGTGTGCCTGGTCACCTCTTTGCACGACGGCATGAACCTGGTCGCCAAAGAGTTTATAGCGGCCCGCGATGATGAGCGGGGAGTGCTGGTCCTCAGCCAGTTTACCGGCGCGGCGCGGGAGCTGCGCGATGCTTTGATCGTCAACCCTTATGACATAGGGCAGACCTCCGAAGCGATAAAGACCGCTTTGGCAATGACCGTCAAAGAACAATCGGAAAGAATGAAGAAGATGCGCAATACCGTCAAAGAAAATAATGTTTACCGGTGGGCGGGTGCATTGGTCAACCAGCTGACCGAAGTGCGCCTGGGGCCGGAAGACAAGTCCGCATGAAATATCTTTTTGATTGCACGCAAGGAGGCCGCGCGATGGGACAGTCAAATTTCAATTACGGGATCATAGGCAACTGCACCAGCGCCGCGCTGGTCAATGAAGATTGCTCCATGGACTGGCTGTGCCTGCCTTTTTTCGATTCCCCTTCCGTGTTTGGCCGCGTTCTCGATGAAGAAAAAGGCGGCCATTTCAGGATTTGGGCCAAGGACATGGTCAGCGTCGAACAGACCTATGTGCATCACACGCCCATTTTAAAGACGGTCTTTACCACCCGGGACGGTGTTTTTGAAGTGCGTGATTACATGCCGCGGTTTCCGGGCCGGGACACGCAGATGTATTGCCCCTCCGAGATCCACCGCAACATTTACCTGGTGGCAGGGAACCCAAAACTGCAGGTTGAGCTCCATCCGCGCCCTAATTACGGTTTAAGCGGCGCCAAATTCATATTTCAACCGGAATACCTTAAGATCGCATCCACGCAAGGGGAATACAACAGTTTTTATCTGTACACGAACCTTGACCTTGAAGACATCGTCCAGGGCAGGGAGATCGAACTGAAAGGGTCTTCATATTTTCTTTTGTCTTATCATGAAAAGATGGGACCGGTGACCCCGGAGAAGATATTTGTCGAGTATGAACGCACAAAAAGTTATTGGATGCATTGGGTCTACCGCACGAAGGTCCCGGAAAAATACAAAGAAATGGTCATCCGCTCGGTCATTACGCTGAAGCTTTTGATGTATGAGCGCACCGGCGCCGTGATCGCCGCGCCCACCACGTCTTTGCCGGAAATCATCGGGAAGGAGCGCAACTGGGATTACCGTTATTGCTGGGTCAGGGACGCGTCCATGATCATTGATCTCTATGCCCGCATGGGGCATGACGGATCATCGGCAAGGTACATCCAGTTTATTCTGGGCCGCATGCTGCTCAAGAACAATGATATTGCAGTCATGTATGGCATCAACGGAGAAAGAAACCTGGATGAGCGGACCCTCGATCATTTAAGCGGCTACGGAGGTTCCAGGCCCGTGCGCGTCGGCAATGACGCCTATAAACAAAGGCAAAATGACATTTATGGCCAGCTGATCGCCACAATCCACACCTCGTTTATGGTGGACCCGCAGGATGTTTACTCCCTGGATGAAGAAGTTTGGACGGCCGTGCGTTCTTTGGTCAACAGGGCCGCTGCCGCCTGGAAAGGGCCCGATTGCGGCATATGGGAGCGCCGGGGCCCCATGCGCCATTTTGTGCATTCCAAATTGATGAACTGGGTGGCGATGGACAGGGCGGCAAAGATCGCCCAATTGATCGGCAAACCCCAGCATGCTTCCGCATTCCTTAAAGTGGCGCAGGAAATCAAAGAGGACATTTTGAACAATGGCTGGGACAATGAACTTCAAAGCTTTGTGATGTACTATGGCGGCAAAGAGCTGGATGCCTCCAGCCTGCTGATGCTTCATTACGGCTTTCTGGATAAAAATGACCCCCGCATGGTCAGTACGGTGCTTAACATTTACAAAGAATTGACGCAGGACGGGTTTGTTTTGCGTTATAAGGAACCGGATGAATTCGGCAAGCCGGAAAATGCTTTTATTGTGTGCACTTTCTGGATGATCAACGCGCTGTATCTGATCGGCCGTGAGCGGGAGGCCCGCGTGATGCTTGAGAAAATCATGTCCCACGCGAACAAATTCGGTCTTTTTTCCGAGGACATAGAAACGGCCACCGGGCGCCTGACCGGCAATTTCCCCCAAGGGTATTCCCATTTGGCTTTTATTCAAACTATTTTCTTGTTGGAAACGCAATACGACTGGAGTGACGCTTCCAGGCCGGTCTTGAACAGGTGAGGCAGGAAGCGTTTCATTGTACTTGACAATATGCGGCCCTTCTTCTATAGTGTCTGGGGCCTGGAGGAAATTTTCCGCCCGCCAAGATTCTTTCCCCGTATTTTTAAGCTTTAGGGTTCATGAACGACGCCATACTATATCTTGAAGACGGCGCGCTATTCCGGGGCCGGACTTTAAAAGAAACCGGAGAAACTGCAGGCGAAGCTGTCTTTAACACCGCCATGAGCGGTTATCAGGAAATCCTCACCGACCCCTCCTATACCGGCCAGATTGTGGTCATGACCTATCCGTTGATCGGCAATTACGGGGTCAATGACGACGACAAAGAGTCCGATCAAATCCACGTTAAAGGTTTTGTGGTCAAAGAATTCTGCCGCCGGCATTCGAACTGGCGCGCCACCAAAAGTCTTATAGATTACCTTAATGAAAATAAAATCATCGCCATGGAAGGTGTGGACACCCGCGCCTTGACCCGGCACCTGCGTTTGTCCGGGGCCATGAAAGCGATCATTTCCACCACCGATTTTGACCCCAAAAGTTTAAAACAGAAATTAGCGGCCGCTCCGTCCATGGAAGGGGCGGACCTGGTCAGGGAGGTCACCACTCCTAAAAAATATGTGTGGAAGGCTAAGGGGCCGCGCCGCTATAAAATTGCCGCCCTGGACTGCGGGATCAAATGGAACATTTTGCGCATTTTCGCGGATTTGGGCTGTGAAGTGCATGTTTTTCCGGCCACGGCGACGGTCAAAGACCTGATGTCCGTTAAACCCGACGGCCTGTTTTTGTCCAACGGCCCCGGAGATCCGGCGGTGGTAACGTATGTCATCGATACAGTTAAAGAATGCGTGGGCAAATTGC
>JACQQW010000098.1 GCA_016206745.1 Candidatus Omnitrophota bacterium
CGATCATCGAAAGCGTGTGCGGCGAGGATTTTATTCCTTTGCAGGAAATGGTCAGGGATGTCAATGGCTTTAACGCCTTTGACCATGTGCATTTCAATAAGAGGGCGCACCGGGCGGTGGCGGACCTGCTGATCAACAGGGTCAATTTATATTTGCATCTGGCAGGCAAGGAGCGGGGCTTTGAAGTTTCACCATGTCGGCATAGCGTGTAAGGACCTGGACGCAGTCAAAGCATGGGTCAAATCGACGCATCCTATTGAGGAAGAAATAGGTCCTGTTTTTGATGAGCTCCAGAAAGCGTCTTTTATTACTTTGCGGACCAAAGACGGGTTTCTCATAGAGCTTATTTGCGGCCAACAGGTTTCCAATATCCTTGCCCGGGGGGTGAATTTATATCATGTGTGTTATACGGTCGCTGACCTGGACAAGACCATTCATGATTTTAAGAAACGTGGGGCCGTGGTCATTTCTGCGGCCAAGCCGTCGACGCTTTTTAAAGGTAAAAGGATCGCTTTTCTAAATACGCCCATAGGAATCATTGAGCTCTTAGAGGAATAACGCAATGGAACAAAAATTAAGAAATATAATGGCGGAAGTTTTTGATGTGCCCGTTGATGAAATTAAAGAAGATCTGTCCGCGCATACCCTTGCCAACTGGGACTCTTTAAAGCATATCAACTTGATTTTAGCGCTTCAAAAAGAATTCGGCGTCCGGTTTGAGGACGAAGAGATCCCCACTATGATCAGTTATGCCATGATCCTCAATACCCTGCGGGCCTATCTGGAGGTATAATGCGCAAAATCATGGTCCTGACCGATTCCGACGGGTATCCGCGCAGTTTTCCTCCTTCCGAGGTCTTTGCGCTGGAGGAAACCTGGCCATATTTGCTCCGGAGTCATTTCAAGGGCGCAATGTTCTGGCAGCTTTCCTTCGGGAACATCACCACGATGAAACTGGTCAGCCAGCCCATGGGGTATCTGACCCATTGGCAGCCGGACATCATTATTGTCCAGTCGGGAATCGCGGATTGCAGGCCGGAGGCGTTCACGGATTTTCAGAAAGAAATCATCAGTAAACTCACGTGGAAATTCTTTGGCCGTATAAAGAAATACGTGAATCATCCCGGCTTGATCAAGCGCCGGCAGGTATACCGGGTTTCCAAAGGCGGTTTCCGCGCCGCAATCAGGAAATTTAAACTGGTGTTTCCTCTCTCAAAGATTTTCTGGCTGGAGATCGGAGTAGGGCCTAGTTTTGATAAATCACATCCGGGGATAGAACTCCGGATGGAGGAATTCAACGCAATCATCAAAGGAGTCTACGGCGATGACTTTGTTCCGGTACGGGAGAAGATATTGGAGGCCGACGGCTACAATGCTTTGGATCATGGGCATCAAAATAAAAGAGGACATCAAGTGGTGGCGGATGTGTTGATCAGGAAGATCGAAACATGTTCATTCACTGCGGGATAAGTATGGGGGGCGCTTCCATGGAAAGATTGGTATATATCGTTCACGCTATTGATACAGAAGGGCCTTTGTACGAATCTATTGAAGCCACTTTTGAACGATTAAACACGATCTTTGGTTGTGACCTGGGACCATCCTATGAAAATCTGGAGAAGATCAGGAATAAACAGATTGACTTAAACGGCAATGAAGAATCGGCCAAAGACATATTTTCAAAAGAGAGGGGCCATTGCCATGCCACATGGGACCAAATTGATGAAATGCTGGATGTGATCACATCGGATGACTTTAGGTGCGGGGTGAAAGATTCTTTCGGGGGCGGTTGGGTATATAATTGGTTTTGCCTTGATCACGCCGGTATTTCGGGGTTAAACCCGAGAAGGCGGGACATGGGATATCACAATGTCCAGGACCATTACAGGGACTATGTGCAGAGGAAAAAAGACGGTAGAGATTTAATACAATGGCATTATCATGCATTGTCCATAACCAATGATGCGCATAGAGCGGGTTCCACGTACTTAAATTCAGATCATATCTACAATATCCTCACAAGAAAGATCATTGACCGCAACTGGTTCCCGGCATCATTCAGGCCGGGGCACCATACGGAAAGGCCGGATGCGCATTTCTTTCTGGAGCAGTGGATACCTTTTGATTATGGCAATGACTCGGCTGACCGCAAGAAGTCAGGGCCGGATATATCGCAGGCAAGATATGGGGACTGGAGAAGGGCGCCAAGATCATGGATCCCTTATCATCCGGCCCATGACGATTATCAGGCTGTGGGGAATTGCAGACGATATATAGCCAGGTGTTTGCCCATTGATGAGAGGTCGTATCAAATATCGCAAAAAGATGTCATGCAGGCTTTTGATGAGGCGGAGAAAAAAGGAGCGGCCATTTTATCTTTTACAGGGCATGATTTCAGGGACATGAAGCCCGGCGTTGAATCCATGAGGCAGTTAATAAGAAAATGTTCTGAACAAAACAAGGGTATAAAGTACAAATATGCCAATGCCATTGAGGCTATGAGGGGCGTTTTAGGGGTGGATGCCGGTGATGAGATTGGTTTTAATGTTCAGATAAAGAAATTTAAGACCCATTCCAGGTTAATGGTCGAGTCGGGGAACAATATCTTCGGCCCGCAGCCGTTTCTGGCGCTGAAAACAAAGGGCAATGGTTATTATTGGCAGAATTTTGACTTCGAAGGGCACAACACGTGGTCATATTCTTTTGACAGCGGCAATATATGGATTGATCAAATTTCAAATATTGGGATCGCGGCCAATAATAACAGCGGCTTGACCGAGGTGGTCAATATCGATGTGGACAATAAACAACATAAGAAATATGTCCTTAATCGTTAAGATTTATCCAGGGGGGCGGAATTGATGCAACACCATGAAGCGGCGCCTTTATTCATCACCGGTGGATGGCGCAGCGGTACGACGTTGATCTCAAGGATCATGAACAATCATCCGGATTTTGCTGTTACCTATGACACCATCCATTTCATGCGCTTTGCTAATAACAGGTATGACCCGATCAACGACCCTGCCAATGCCGGCCGTTTGATCGCGGATACGAATAGGCGGATACAGGAACGGTATAATTTGTCGTTCGACCAGGCAAAGGTCACGGATGCATTGAAAGGCGATTACACCTATGCGTCGATCTATGATGCCATCATGAAGGATTTTCTTTTAAAAAGCAGCGGCAAGAAATTCTGGGGCGAGAAAACCAATTTGGTTTGGAGCAAAATCCCTTATTTCCTGGCATTGTTTCCCCAGGGCAGGGTCATCCATATCATCAGGGACCCGCGGGCGGTCTTGGCCTCATGGCGGAAATTTACCCATGCGCCGGGTAATGATTATCTTGATTCAATCATTAATTGTTATGATTCCATGCACATGGCCCTGCACTATGCCCGTCAATTCTCACAACAGCGTTATTTATTTGTCAGGTATGAAGATTTGGTGTCTGATCCGCGCGCAACAGCGGCCAATATATGCACAAAATTCGATGTCCCCTATGATGAGGCCATGCTGGATGATTCCAAGTTTGAGAGTATTTTGGGAGATCAATGGAAGAGCAATACGATCTATGATGAACAGTTAAAAGGGATATCCAAAGTGATGATCAACAGATGGGAGTCGGAATTAAAAGATTGGGAGATCCTTTTGACCGAATTGATCATGGATGACATGCTGGAAAAATTCCAATATGCACAATCCGGTATTAATAAAGACGAGAAACTGATGGCCCAGGCGATCCATGAGGTGCGTAAGAGTGATTTAGCGACGGAAGGCATGATCAGGTTCTTATTGACCAAAAAAGGGTTTGAGCGGTATCCCGTAGATCCGATGGCCAGGGAAAATTGGGGTAAGACAGAAAAATATGAACAGTAACAAGATCTACATCATAGCCGAAATGGCGTGTTCGCATGACGGCAGTATGGACAAGGCGCGGGCCATCATCGATGGCGCGGGCAAGGCGGGCGCGGATATCATCCAGTTGCAGATCTGGGCCCTGCGCCACGTGCTGACGCCGGAGCATGAGGTGTATGAGGTCTGCCGGAAGATCGAATTGACACAGCGGCAGTGGCGGGACATGGCCGCGTATTCCCGTCAGCGTTATCCGAAGATGGAGATCTATGTGTGCGTGTTCGAGCACCAGAGCGTCGATTTCATCGAAACGCTGGGTGTCGACGGGTATAAATTAAACTCCGCGGACCTGTCCAACCCGTACGTGCTTGACCGGGTGGCGGCCACGGGCAAGAAGATCAATTTGAGCGTGGGAGCTTCCACAACACAGGAAATACGCGCGGCCCTGGAACGCGTCGGGAAGAGGTCCAAAGCGCCGGTGACGCTGATGTATGGTTTTCAGAATTTTCCCACCGAATTGGGGGACATCAACCTGGACTATATGGCAACTCTCAAAGGGTCATTCGGGCTTCCCGTCGGGTACCAGGACCATTGCGACGCGGAAACAGGGCCGGCGTTCTGGGTGCCGGCCATGTCCGTGGGCATGGGGACCAGCGTCCTGGAGAAACACATCACCCATGACCGTTCCTTGAAGGGTATCGACCATCAGTCGGCGCTCAACCCGGATGAATTCGGGGATTTTGTCCGCATGGTGCGTGAACTGGAATTGGCCCGGGGCAGCGGGGAGGCCAGGCCGTTCTCCGGGGCGGAATTGAAATACCGCAAGTTCCAGAAAAAAAGCGTCGTGGCTGTCCGGCCTTTAAAGGCGGGAGAGCGGCTCAAGGAACAGGACCTGGATTTCCTGCGCGGGGCCCAATTGGGTTTGCCGCCGGACCAGGCAGGGAAGGTGATCGGCAGGACGCTCAAGCGGGACATCCCCGTCCATCACAATATCCGTGAAGAAGATTGCTCATGAAGGCCGGGCACCTTAGAACCCGGAAATCATGCAGTAGAGACGCAAAATTTCGCGTCTCTACAAAACGACAACAATAATGAATAAAATAATCACCGAATCCGAAACAGTCGAATTTAAGAAGTCCACCGCC
>JACQQW010000109.1 GCA_016206745.1 Candidatus Omnitrophota bacterium
GTTGATTGGGACCTTTTTTTTGGTTAGTTTGGGTACTTTTCTTTCCACTGTTTTTTATTTCGTCTGGCCATTGATGAACTATTACCGGCACCTCATCCTTATCATTCCGATCATCAAGATTTTTTTATGTTTTCTGGCCGGATTTGGGCTCGAATACCTATGTGAACAATCCCGGCAAAGAAAATGTTCCTATCAAAACTATGTGCTCATCGGCGCTGTTACCATCATGGCGGGTGTTTTCCTTGGACTGGTTTATCTGGCCTGTCATCCCGGCTTTGCCGCCTATGCCGTTAACCGCATCATTGTCGGCGGACTGCCGTATTTAACGTACACCAAAGATTTGATCGCCCCACGGATGGTCTTTGCGATGGTATTTTCCTCATTGTGTTTTACCTGGACAATGCTTCTTCTTTACTTTAAAAGGACCAAAAATCTACGGTACCTGTACTCATTAGCTGTTTTTATTCTGGTTTTACAGTTGGTGGATTTATCAGCGTATCGTTTTGCTGAAATTAATTTCCGGACATTTCCTCTGGAGGGGGCGGTGAAGGAAGTGACGCAGTTTACTCCCATGCCTTTTAGGGCGAACAGGACCGCTCAATTGTCCAAAGACAATTCGCGGTACAAGTTCATTGAGGGCCTGAAATTTCCTTTGGCGATGTATTGGTCTACGCATTCATTCATCTTTGAAGACCAGGCGGGAAACGATTATCGCACCGACCATTGGTTAATGCCCTTGGACAATCTCATGCGCGCCTACTGGAGCCAGCCCATCCATGACCTTTCCATTCAACCGGCCGGGCTTGTCAACTATCCCGGCCCCCGTTCA
This sequence comes from Candidatus Omnitrophota bacterium, assembly GCA_016206745.1. Taxonomy (GTDB): domain Bacteria; phylum Omnitrophota; class Gorgyraeia; order Zapsychrales; family Fredricksoniimonadaceae; genus JACQQW01. Next base: position 830 of record JACQQW010000109.1, read on the forward strand.
AAGCTTGAGTTTCCGCTCGCACATACAGCCGCGCAAAAGATGAGCGGCATTTCCGAACAAAAGATCCAATTCTTTTCAAAGGTCTATGGAAGCCAAGACGATGATACGATCATTCAACATCTAACCGATCCCGGATATAAGGGGGACACTATTTTCTTATCGCATCTTGCGCCTATGAATGGGCCGGACATGCGCTCTTTAAATTCCAGGCTGGACGTCCCTTATGAGGTCACTTCATTTGACGCCAATCATGTCAAAATTGATATTAAAACCCGGGTCCACGGTCCAATGTGGCTTTTTTACAGCGATGTATGGCACCCTGCCTGGAAAGCTGCAGTGGATGGCAAAGAGAGGGCCGTCTTTAAAGCCAATCTTGCTTATAAAGCGGTAAAAATTGAACCGGGTGAAACAAAGGTCCATTTTTTCTTTATTCCGCCGCTGCTGAAATTATCACAATGCATAATCAACCTCAATTCACTGGCATGGGTACTCTTTGTCCTGGGTTTTATGTTGAAGGTTTTATGGCCGGCAAGGATTTATAAAATTGCCTTTCTAAGCATGGTCGTTTTTAATATATTGCCGGGGCCCAATGCCTATGCCGACTATTACGATACGGATTTAACCAGGGAGCAAACCCAAATACGCCAGATCGAAGAGCAGCAGAAAGAGGAGGAAAAGGGTTATAAGTATGACTCTTTACAGCGGGACAAAGAGCTCATTTTTAAACAATTGGAAGTCATTACCGGCGAGGAATAGACCCGGTACATTATTGTCCCTGGGGACACCTTGTCCGTGACCTATTCGGATAAAGACGCAAAAATAGGGGCCCTGTACAAAGTTTCCAGTAAAGGAGAAATTTTTTTACCGCTCATCAATGCCGTCAAAGTCGGTCAACTCAACCGGCAGCAGGCCCGGGCATTGATCAGCCAGAAACTCCAGCAATATATCCGTCAACCCAACGTTGATATTACGGTCAACGCGGCCGGACGAATCATGATCCTTGGAGAAGTGAACCTTCCCGGGTTGTATAACATGCAGCCTAATTTGACGGTGATGGAGGCAATTTTAAAGGCGGGAAGTTATGATAAAGACAATGCCAATTTAAAAAGCGTCATCCTGATCAGAGGGGCGGACAAATCTTCCGTGGTCAAGCGGCTGAATTTGCATAAGATGATCACCAGGGCGGACCGGTCGGATGATGTTTTTGTTAAACCGGGAGATTTGATCTATATTCCCAAAACACTCATCGCTGACCTGACCAAATTCAAAGACGAGGTCTATAAATGGGTCTCACTTTATTATAGTTATGGCCGGTTACCGGCATCGCCTCCGGTACAGCCCGGGCAGCCGGTTTTATACGATCGGTAGAACAACGGTCAAAATATGGAAAATTACGAACTCACATTAGGGGAATACTGGCGGATCATCCGCAAGAGGAAATGGACCATTGCGGCGGTCTTTGTCCTGGTGATGCTTTCAACGGTCATATTCACCAAAATGCAGACCCCCATTTATGAGGCCGCCCTGGAATTAAAAATAGAACGCCGCCAGCCGGTGGCCACCCCTACGGTGATCGAACAGGCGGTGGCCAATGTGACCGGCGACACCAACAGCCTTGCGACAGACATCCGTTTGATCACCAGCCTGCCGGTGCTGCGGAAAGTGGCGGAAAAAATGGAAGTGCTTCCTGCGGACCAGGAAGAGCGGGAAAAAATGCTGCATGCCATGGCCTTAAGTTACCGGGATTATTTTACCGTTGACCAAATCCGCGACACCAACATTTTGACCATCCGGGCGCGGTCCAGCGACCCCAAGAAAGCGGCCCTGATGGCGACTGCCGTCGCGGATGTCTACGGGGTTGAAAACATCAAAGGCCGGAAAAAGCAGACCCAGGCGCTGATCGA
>JACQQW010000100.1 GCA_016206745.1 Candidatus Omnitrophota bacterium
ATACTATTCCTTACCATGCGTCAAACAAAATCTATTCGGCATGCCAATTTTCCAGACACTGTCCGGAATTTCTGGCACTTAAAACAAAACTCCCGTATAATTCTTTTGACATCGTTTCATGGTTTCTTCTTAATTTTCTTCGTTTCTTCATTTCGATTCCTCCACATATAACAAAAACCCCTCAACCTTCCGGCCGGGGTAAAGGGTAGCGGCTAATTTCTTGTATTCTTCGATTTGCTGTTGATGCCGCGGCTCATCGGCCCGGGAGGTTTTAAAATCCACTACCCATATTTCCTGCGGAAAAACAATCAGCCGGTCGATGCGCCGGGCATCGCCGAAGCGGTTGACCACTTCTTGTTCGCATAACACTTCGGTCCCGGCGGGTAAATAAAAGAATGGCCGCCATATCTCCTGGTCGATTAAAACCTGTAATCGCCCTCTCAATAGGTCCCAATTCCCGGCGGAGGTAAAACGCATTTCTGCCGATGCTATGGCCCGGTCAATGGCCCCCTGCACGTCCATGCCGTTCAAATTTCCTAATTTAGATAAACAAAAATGCATCCTCTCCCCCTCCAGCCGCGCCTGGGCCTGGGAGGCAGACCCGCCTGCGGGGGAAGCAGGCCCGGTCAGAAATTCTTCCTGCATATGACCGATCCATTGCCGGTATTCCATGGCCGGCAGAAATCGCCGGGCTTCAACGGGAAGTTGCGGGGCATCAGGCCTGCTCAACTGACCTGCAGAAAACAATTCGGGTGGGATCAAAAGAGGCACTGGATTGACGCTATTACCGGCCCGCTCCGGGATTAAAATATGCATTTCCCAAACCGGCCGGGTCAGGGCCACATACACATTATTGAGTTCCGCGAAGAATGCTTCTTTATATTCACGGGCATAACGTTGTTTCAACTCGTCGGAAAAACAAGTATAGGATTCTTTCAGGCGCAGCAGCCGCATCCCCTCTTCATCCATGTCCCAAATAAACGACTGCCCGCCGTTTTGATCGCCGGCCCCGGCCTTAATGGACATTTCCAAAAAAGGGACAATCACAACGGAAAATTCCAGGCCCTTGGCCTTGTGGACGGTCAGCACCCGCACCGCGTCCTGCGCCGGCATGGGCACAAACCGTTCTTCATCTTCCAGGGCCTCGAAATACTCTAAAAACGTTTCCAGGTCACAGCTTTCCTCTTCGCGGCGTTTGATCAGCTCCAGAAAATGCATCACAAAACCTTGCGCCTCTGGAAACAATTCCAGACAGCGCAGGCGGGCGCATATACTCACGGTCAATTCGTATAAAGGATAAACCCCGGCCTGGCTGAAAAATTCCTCAAAATATTGTTCCCACAGTTGCGGATAAACAGCGCGAAAACGTTTATAAAAATATACTTCAGTTAAGATCCCCCCCCCTTTTTTCCAATCACCCCCTCCCTCGAAAGGAGGAGAAACGCGCCGGCGGCAGGCAAATGAAAAACCCTGGATCTCTGCGGCAGATAATCCCGATGCTTTAGGAAAGAGGTCTCCAAGTGCAAATGCCGCGAAAGCCGCATTGTCGATGGGCGAATGCACAAAACGCAAAAATGCCGCCAGCTCCCGGACCAAGGGGTGGTTTTTGATGTCGCTGGTGCGCTCCGACTGGGCGAAAATACCCTCCTGCACCAGCCACTGGGTCACCATTTGCACCTGGGCATTATTGCGCGTCAGCACTGCAATATCACCGGCGGGGAAACGGCCGCGCGCGTCTTTAACAATGGCGACCACTTTGGCGCGGGCCAATTCCAGACGATCGTCCTTCTTGCGGCCGGCAATGATTTCCACGCGCACCGCCCCTGCAGCCAGGTCCTGCCGCGGGATTTGCCGGGCGCCGCCGAACACATCTTCCACCCTTTGCCAATCCTCCTCGCCAAAAACAATGTCTTTGTCCTTTAACCGGTCCTGCTGCTGCACGGCAAGGATGAAAGCGCGCAAATTATCCAGACTAAAAATATGGTTATTAAAGTCCACAATATGCTTATGGCTGCGGAAATTCTTGTTTAAAGTCTCACGGGTGACATTAAAACGACTGAGGTCACGCTGTAAATCATCGAACAGCCGGCTTTGCCCTCCCCGGAACGAATAAATCGCCTGCTTCTTGTCCCCGACGTAAAACAAGGTCCCGCCCGTGGCCAGGGCCTCTTCCACCATCATGCGCAGATTATGCCACTGCGCCAGGCTGGTGTCCTGGAATTCATCCACCAAATAATGATGGAACCGCGTGGCCAGGCGGTAATACAATTCCTGGGTGGTCACCAGCCCATCATCAAACAAATCTCCGGTCTTTTTATTGAGTTGCTGTAAAAATAAAACATCTTCTTTAGTCTGCAGGCGGTCAAAATGTTCCATCACCGACGCGAACATATGCACATAAGGGTTAAACAACGCATACGCTTCCTGCAGGCAGATGGCGCGCAATAATTTCCCGCAAGTGCGCCATATACGATCAAGCTCGTCGGAAATGACACCGCCCGCGTTTACCGGAGGAGCGGGGCGGGCAAAATAACGGCTGACATCGTCGACATCAAAGCCGATGGGATGGGCGGCAATAAAACCATCCAGGGCCCGGACAAAACGTTGATCGCAGGCCGCAGGCAGCAGCATCCGCAGGTCGGCGGCCAGTTTCAAGAATTGCTTCTTAAGCTCGACGACACCGGTGCCCCCTGCGTCAAACGTCAACAGCGGCCTTTGATAAGTATTATACTGGTCAAATAAAATGACCAGGACCGCCAGCAGGTCTTTTTTTGGGAACCAGCCGCTGCGGTTTTCCAGGAACAAATATTGCTGGATAAATGCCTCAAACAAAACCTTGACCGCTTTTTGGCCATGCGCTTCGTCGACCAGATCGTCCAAGCTCAACTGCAAATAATCCACGGCATTGCGCTTGAGCTTAAAGCGCGCCGAAAGGTTGATCTTAAAGGCGCAGCCGGCCAGCAAGGTGTTCATGAAACTGTCGATGGTCTGCACCTGGAAAAAATGGTAATGGCGGATCACGTCCTGCATAAGCCCGGCGGCCAAAGGGCGCGCCTGGGAAGCGCTCAAGCCCAGCGGTGTGAGGATATCTTCTGCCTGTACTGGCGGCAAACGGCCTAAAGCAATGCCTTTGAGCACATCAATGATGCGGGTCTTCATTTCCCCGGCCGCTTTATTGGTGAAGGTGATGGCCAGGATGTGTTTTAGGCCAAACGAGGTCCGGGAGGAGGTGTGCAGTAAAAGTTGGACATACCGTTTGGCCAGCGCATACGTTTTGCCGCTGCCGGCGGACGCTTCCACCACACGCACTTCCGGGAATTGAAAAAGACCATTCACTTTTGTCTCAGGCCGGCTGTAGGGTTTGGCGCATCATCGAGGGAGGCGTAGTAGACGGTATCTTCCAACACTTCGCGGATGACCGCAATGGAGGCCTGCATATGGTCTTGCCCTGCTTTAAGCCCCCACTCCAGACTGTCTTTGCCGAATTCATCCAGACGGCCCAAAAGGTATTCCCGCTGCTTGGAAGTGACGGCCAATAGATGGCCCTTCTCATCGGTGTTGCGGCCGCTTTTAAGCACATTGGCCAATAAAACAGAGGCTTCTATCATCTTCTTGCCTGTCTCTTTACGTTTTAATGTCAAGTCCCGTTGGGTCTTTAAAAAAGCCTTTTCATTGGCCGGGGTGTCCAGGTGGTTTGATTTGACCGCGTACCACTGGTCCCAGACCTGCTTCTCTTTATCGTTGATGGCAATGTGCGTCAGGCAGGCGGCAATAAAAGTATCGGCGGTCTTGCGGACCAATAAATTTTCCGAATGCAGGTACTTGGTCAAAAAATTCCTGGCGATGCGCAGGTCCATATTGTCTTTGATCAAATAAGAAACATATCCGCGCATGACTTTGACGTCGTCACCGGCATAAAGCTCCTTGGGAGAGGCCTTTTTCCAACGCAGGTTGATATTATTGACATAGTTTAAAGCCTCAATATAACTGCGGGCAAAGGCATACTTGGCAATGTCCGGATTATGGCGCTGAAAATCCGGCAGTGAAGCCGCGGCGCAATGGGAAAGATTGAAAACCGCAGTCAAAAGAATAAAAATTGAACATAAAACGCGCAGAGGCATCATTTTACTTGAGGACATGACTGACCTTGGCCAAGAACGCTTCCCGGTTTAAAGGCTTTTGCATATAGTCAATCCCCATCATCTGCCCGATACGGGAATCCATTTCCTGTTCGCGCGAGGTCAACAATAGGATGGGAATGTCTTTATAGGGAGAATCGAATTTCAGCGTTCGGCACACATCATAACCATTGATTTCCGGCATCATGATGTCCAGCACGATCATGTCCGGCTTGTGCGTTTTCACCTGGGCCATGGCCTCGGCCCCGTTCTTGGCCGTGATGACCTCATAACTCCTGGACAACAGTCTCTGCAAAAGCTTGATAATGGAAGGGTCGTCATCAACGAGTAAAATTTTTTTATTAAGTCCGCCCATGAGTATTAATCTCCTGTTTATTCTATCTTACTGCGGTCAATCGTCGAGAACGGAAGACATCATGGCTTCCAGATGGGCAAAACGCGCCTGATAGTCCTTGCGGGACCGGCGGAGGACTTCCATGGCCTCTTCCCTTCCATACACGTGGGTGATTTCACACATACGGTCTTCCGTACCCGGCAAATCTTTATAGGTCAAAAAATAATGCCTGAGCCGGTCGATGAACGCCCGGGGGCAGTCTTCAATATTATGCCACTGGCTGTACAGGCCGTCCCCATGCATGATGGCGATGATCTTGTCGTCCGCCTGGCCCTGGTCGATCATGCGAAACCCGCCGATGGGAATGGCGCGGATGATGATGTCGCCGTGGCTGATCACCTTCTCGGTCAACACGCAAATGTCCAGCGGATCATCGTCGCCGACGACATAATCGCGGCCCGTGCGTTCGCGGCAAAGCTCGGCAACGTTTTTAGAGCAATAGGTCTGGGGGATAAAGCCATACAGGGTCGGGCAAATGCTGGAAAATTTCTGGGGCCGGTCCACTTTCAAAAACCCGCTTTTCTTGTCGATCTCATATTTGACCGTGTCCGAGGGGACCGTTTCAATGTACGCATTGATCATCTTGGGCGCGTCCTCGCCCACGGAAATGCCGTGCCAGGGGTGCGACCGCAGCAGCAGCGCCAAAGACTGCCATAAATTGTTCATTTCGTCGTTCATACAGGCCTTTCTGATTATTTTTGTCAGTATAGCAGATGAAACGGGTGGTTTTCAAGGCCAAAAACTACCAATAAAACATCGACTGATTGTCCCGGGTAAAAATGTGTTCGGTCAAATCCACGACTTCTTCAACGGTGATGGAATCCAGTTTGCCGCTTTTGATCCGGCCTTTGGGGTCTAAAATGATTTCCTCGCCGCCTTTATTGGCCAGCATAAACGCTTTCGGCCCCAAAGGACGCCAGCGGGCGGGATTGATCCCGGGCTGGTTTCTTAAAAATAAACCAATGACATAAGACCCCACCCCGGCCCCGATATGCAGAGGCCCGGAATCATTAGAGATCAGCAGCCGGCAGCGGCGTAAAATGGCGGCGGTTTGGCCCACCGTTGTGGCACCGGTCAAATCTAAAACGGACGAACGGCATAAACGCGCGATTTCTTTTGCGGTGTCACGCGTTTCCTGGCCCCCAATAAGCGCTATCTTAAACGCGTATCGGCCCGTCAAGACATCGATCAGCCGGGCAAAATTGACCGTGGGCCATGACTTTGTGCTGTCACTGGCGCCCGGATGGATGGCGATCAATTCGCCGGAATGGATGCCATGTCCATTGAACCAAAGCATGGCCCAGGCCTCCGCTTCTTTTTGGACCGGCACCAAAACATCCAGCCCCGCATCTTCGATCCCGACGGATTTGAGCACTTCCAAACAGTATTCCGCTTCATGTTTCCCGCCCAAAGAACGAGTGTCTTTGACGGGACGCGTCAAAAGGACACCAAATTTATTATTTTTAAATCCGACGCGCCAAGGGACGCCTGCCAAAAAACAGGCCAGATTATAACGGCGTTTAGTATGGAAAATAAATGCCGCGTCAAAATGGCGCCGGCGAATTTCCCTGGCCAGGCGCAGGGCCCCGAACGCGCCTTTATTGGCCCCATGGCGGTCGTCGATGATGACTTCATTGATATAGGGATTTCCCCGCACTAGGTCCGCCGTGGCCGGCGTAAGTAAAACCGAAATCCCGGCCGCCGGATAGGCCTTGCGCAAGGCCTTAAAAACCGGCGTGGTCAAGACCACATCGCCTAAGCGGTCGGTGCGGACAATAAGAACATTACGGCATTTGAGCAATGGCATTGACCACGTCCTCGACCTTTATAGACGACATTTGCCTGCCCCGGTGCACCACCACGCTGCGCGGCGACCAGGGGCCGTATTTGCCAGCATCCGTAGGGCCCCATAAAGCAATCACGGGCGCACTGAAATAACCGGCCAAATGCAAAGCCGCGCTGTCATGCGTTATCACAAACCGCGCCTGCTGTAATACAAACGCCAATTCCCGCAAATCCGCCTGGCCCGCCAGGGAAACAGACGGATGGCGCATGTTTTGCCGGATTTCTTCCACAATGGGAACATCATTATGGTCCCCCACAAAAACGACCCTTTGTCCCTGGGCGGACAAATGGTCCGCGATTTCAACAAATCCCTGCGGCCCCCAGCGCTTGGCGCAGTCCGCAGCGCCGGCGGCGATGGCCACGTGGCCGGGAACATCAACGAACGCTGCAACCGGTTTGGGAATAATTGCCTGGGGATGGTCAGGCATCATAAAATCAGGATATACCGTTTTCAGCCGTTGTAAATGTTTTTGCCGCATGTGCCCGGTAAATGTTTGAGGAAGGACAGGGGTCCTGAAACGGCATGGCAAGAATAAACCTAAAGCGGTTTGGCGCAAATCCACAATCACATCGAAAGAACGGGCCCGCAAGCTCCCAAACCACCGGCACTGTTCCAGCC
>JACQQW010000094.1 GCA_016206745.1 Candidatus Omnitrophota bacterium
TGCAATGCGTCCCCACAACCATTTGCATTTTTAAGACAAATATCCTAAAATGAACAAAGAGGTGAACTATGAAATTAACAATCAACGGCCAAACCAAAAACATCTCCAATGCCGCGACCGTCGCCGACCTTGCCGCGCAATTTTGCCCCAACCGTAAAAGCATCATCGCCGAAATCAACGGCGCCATCGTGCCCTGCGGGCAATGGGACAAAACCATCCTCAAAGAAGGCGACGCCGTCGAATTGGTCGCCTTCGTCGGGGGTGGTTGACCCGTGAACGATCCTTTCATTATCGCCGGCAAGACTTTTAAAAGCCGCTTCTTGCTGGGCACAGGCAAATTTAGAAATAAAAAAGAATTGGCGGACAGCATCGCTTCTTCTGAGACGGAGATTGTCACCGTGGCCTTGCGCCGCATCGACTTGGATCGCCATGAAGACAATGTCCTTGAATATGTCCCCAAGCATGTGACGCTTTTGACCAATACCTCCGGCGCGCGCAATGCCCAGGAGGCGGTGCGCCTCGCGCGCCTGGCCAAAGCTTCGGGATGCGGTCATTGGGTCAAAATCGAGGTCATCAATGACAGTAAATACTTATTACCCGATAATGGGGAAACGGTGAAGGCAACCGAAATTTTAGCGGCCGAGGGGTTTGTGGTCCTCCCTTATATTTCTCCCGATCTGTACACGGCCCGGGCGCTGGTAAAAGCCGGGGCCGCGACGGTCATGCCCCTGGGGTCATTGATCGGGAGTAATCAGGGGCTTAGGACCAAAGGACTGATCCGGGTCTTGATCGATGAAATCGACGTGCCCATCATCGTCGATGCCGGTATCGGCGCGCCGTCGCAGGCGGCCGAGGCCATGGAAATGGGCGTGGATGCGGTGCTGGCCAATACCGCCGTGGCCACCGCCGCAAACCCGGCGCAATTGGCCAAAGCATTTGCCCTGGCGGTGGCAGCGGGGCGCAGCGCATATTTAAGCGGCCTGCCGGCCCAATGCCCAACCGCCAGCGCCTCATCACCGCTGACTGGTTTTCTTTATGATAACCCTCAATAAAATCCAACAGATCTTAGACGACACCCGGCGGGAATCCATTGAAGAAATGGCGCGGGAAGCGGCCCGCATCACCCGCCAGCAATTTGGCCGGGCCATTGGGCTTTACACGCCGCTGTACTTGTCCAATTACTGTTCCAGCCACTGCACCTACTGCGGCTTTCACAGCCACAATAAGATTGAACGCATTAAACTGGCCCCGGAACAATACCGGATGGAAATGGGCCACATTCAGGCCCAAGGCATCCGCAATATCCTGATGCTCACCGGTGAATCGTACAAACACACGCCCCTCTCCTACCTTAAGGAAGCCGCGCACATTGCCGGTGAATACTTCCAAGGCATCGCTTTGGAAGTCCACCCCATGCAAACGGATGAATACAAAGAACTCTTTGCCGCCGGCGTGGACGGCATCGCCGTTTACCAGGAAACCTATGACCGTAAACGGTATGCCCAAGCGCATTTGTCCGGATATAAAAAAGATTATGATTTCCGCCGGGACACGCCGCAGCGCGCCGCGGCGGCCGGCATGCGCCAGATATCCATGGGGATTTTATTGGGGTTGAGCGAACATGTGGCGGAAGATCTGTTGGCCTTGTACAACCATGTGCGGGAAATGGAACAGTCGCATCCGGGGGTGGAATACGCCCTCTCTTTCCCCCGCCTGCGCACCGTTAAGTCGCAGGAATTCGCGCGCTGCGACATCGATGACGCGGCCTTCACCAAAATCCTGGCCTTGACCCGCGTCCTTTTCCCGCGCGTGGGAATCAATTTATCCACGCGGGAAGACCCGCGCCTGCGCGACCATTTGCTGGAAATCGCCATTACCCGCATGTCCGCCGGATCCAACACTGCGGTGGGCGGCTACACACTGCTAAAGGAAGAAAACCAGGATCCGCAATTCGACATCAAAGACGACCGCTCCGTCGCCCAAATCGCGGCCCTGCTAAGAGAGAAAAACTTCGACCCGGTCTTTACCGACTGGCGGCGCATCGAGAATTCGTTATAAAGCAATGACCTTCGGCAGTCTGCCCATTGATTTGTCAAAAGAAGCAATTTCCTCTGTCAATAAACAATACTGCCCATGGATAATCTGGTCGACAAAACCGGCTTTATGATTCAGGCTTTCTTTGAGAACCTTTTGGCATACGCCACCCTGAACCGCATGAATGATCCCGGATGAAAGAAGACCGTCCAACTGCGCAATGGCTTCGGGCTTGGGGACTTTATAGTGGTAATGCAGGGCAAAATAAGTTTCAGCCACGACCAAGTCCGATATAAACAATTTCTTATTGCCCGCTAACTGCTCTTCGATAAATTTTCTGGCTTTCTCAAACTGTTTTTGCGGCTCTGCGGTGAGCAAACGCAAAACCACGGTTGTGTCCAGGCCAATGCTATTTCTTTCCAGCATGCGCTACGCTCCGGCGGATGTCGTCCATGTCATGGGACCTGTTTTGAGCGTATTTCCGGAGCGCCCCCATCCACTCCAGCTTATTGCCAGCGGACTTAAGGACCCAAACAAGCTCACCTTTAATAAGCTTATGTTCGACAATCAACTCATCCCCCGGAGATATCCCCATGTCCTCGCATAATTCGGCTGGAAAAGTGGCCTGCCGTTTTGAAGTCATTCTTATGGTCATTGCGCGCCCTCCTTACTAATAAGTATACAGGTAAGGAGACCGTTGTCAAGGTCTATCTTGGAGGCGTTACAAGATCGCGGCCTTGCTCAAAGCAAAAAACTTCGCCCCGGTCTTTACCGACTGGCGGCGCATTGAAAACGCTCCTTGACATCGTTCCTCTATAGTGTATACTCTATAGTGTACACATAAGGAGGTGTTTATGGTCACAAGTATCCGCGAATTACGCGCATCCACCAAAGAAATCTTGAGCGCCGTTGGCCGCGGGGAAACAGTCTGGATCACAAACCGCGGCAAGACCTGCGCCAAAATCGTTGGGCTTGATCAGCCAAAGAAAACCAAAGACCACCCTGCCTTTGGCATGTGGAAAGACCATAAAGAAACCGAAGACGTCCATGCTTATTTGAAGAAAATACGCAAAGCATGGAGGCGTCATGTTATTTGATTCAGACGTGGTAATTTGGTGCTTGCGGGGGAAACCGTCAGCCCAATCCTTGTTAAATACTGTTCGTGATCCCGCTATTAGCGCCGTAAGTTATATGGAAGTTTGCCGGGGGTTTAAAAATAAACAGGAAGCGCTGTACTGGAAATCATTGATCTATGAATTGAACATTAAAGTGTTGCCTATTGATGAAAATATTTCGGCTAAAGCGATGTATTGGGTGGAAGAATTTAGCTTAAGCCACGGATTGGATATTCCCGATGCGTTAATTGCAGCTACCGCCACTACTCATGGACTCCCCTTAATAACCGGCAACATCAAAGATTATAATTTCCTTCCCAGCCTGGTTATCCAGCATTTTAAAGAATAGCCCTGAATATTTTCGAACATTGGAACTCCCCCCAACCCCCTCTTTAAAAA
>JACQQW010000095.1 GCA_016206745.1 Candidatus Omnitrophota bacterium
CGAATACGGAAGTTAAGCCCACCGAGGTCGATGGTACTGTGGTCACACGGCCATGGGAGAGTAGAACGTTACCGGTTTTTTTTAAATTGGGGACATGTACGGATTGCGTACGTGTCCCCAAAATTTTGAAAGCCCTGCGGTTTATTATTGCAGGGCTTTTTTATTATGGTACAATAGATGCAATGAACGATGAGTTTTTTAGTATTGTTTCGGGCATTTGCGGCAAAGACAACCGATATCATCCTGAGGCCTATGAATTTGTCATGGAGGCCCTCAGTTATACCCAAAAGAAATTTAAGAAATCCAAGCACGTGGCCGGTTCCGAGTTAGTGGAAGGCATCAAGGCCTTGATGCTGCACAAATTCGGCCCCATGGTTTTGACGGTCTTAAATTTCTGGGGTATTAAAACCACGGATGACTTCGGCAATATTGTCTTTAACCTCGTTGAGCATAAAATCCTCTCTAAAGACACTCAAGACCATTACGAAAGCTTTAAAAACGTTTATGATTTTGAGGAAGTTTTCAATAAGGGCTACCGCAGACAATTGGCCAAGCGCCTTAAATCCATGCGTTTCTAATGCCGTTTCCTTCTGATACACCCATTCAATTTGTCAAAGGCGTGGGGCCGGCCAGGGCCAAATTATTTGCCAACCTCGGCGTCCATACAGCCGAGGATTTATTGTATTTATTCCCTAACCGCTATGAAGACCGCGCGCGGTGGACGCCCATTAAGAATTTGAAAGCCGGATCATGGCAGACGGTGGCAGGCAAGGTCATTACCGGCGGCGGGCGCAAGACCTGGTTTACTCAAAAGCGTATTCTGGAAATTGTCATCGGTGATGAGGGCGGCCGTATTTTTTGCGTGTGGTTTAACCAACCCTATTTGAGCAATTATTTTAAAGTGGGCCAGGAAGTTGTCTTGTACGGCAAGGTGGATTTTTTTAAAAATCGTCTGCAGCTGATCGCCCCGGAATTTGAATTGATTGCCCCGCAAGACCGCAGTTTGAACATGGGCCGCATCGTCCCCATTTATCCGTTGACCAAAGGCATTACCCAGCGGTATTTGCGTAAAATCATGGACGCATGTTTGCGTTCCCATGGGGAACAATTACGGGACGTCATCCCGGAAACGGTCCGCAAGATCCAAAGGTTGGCGCCTTTGGCCCAAAGCATACGTCAAATCCATTTTCCATCCTCGTCGGCGGACCAGCAGCAGGCCAATGACCGCATTGCTTTTGAAGAGTTTTTTTTGTTTCAAATTTCGGTGATCTTAAGGCGTTTGAGCATTGTGCAAAAAGATGGCATTGCCCATCATATCGGGGAGCGGCTCATCAGCGAATATATGCAGGCATTGCCTTTTGGCCTGACCGGAGCGCAAAAGAAAGTTTTGGCGGACATTGCCGCTGATATGGCCAAGGACCGCCCCATGTTGCGCTTGGTGCAGGGGGACGTGGGCAGCGGCAAGACGGTGGCGGCTTTTTTTGGATGCATTGCGGCCTGGCATAGCGGCCATCAAGCGGCCCTCATGGCCCCGACGGAAATCCTGGCCCGGCAGCATTATGAGAATTTTAGAGAAATTTTAGGACAGGGGCCATTTAAGAGTATAAAAACAGCGCTTTTAATCAGCAGCTTGACTAAAAAAGAAAAAGACGCTTTATACGCCGGCCTAAAGCAGGGAACAATTGATTTGATTATCGGTACGCATGCCCTGTTGGAAGAAACGGTCACTTTTAAGGATTTAAGTTTTGTGGTCATTGATGAGCAGCATAAATTCGGCGTACAGCAACGGGCGCTGCTTTCTGCCAAGGGCGGGGGGAATCCCGATGTGCTGATTATGACCGCAACGCCTATCCCGCGCACCTTATGTTTGACGCTTTATGGCGATTTGGAAGTTTCGGTGATCAATGAAATGCCGCCTGGTCGGGGAAAAGTATCGACCTATCATTTTCCGTCCGAAAAAGCACCGGCCGCGTATGAAAAAGTGCGGCAATGGGTCAAAAAAGGCACCCAGGCCTATATCATTTATCCGATGATTGGGGAAAGCGAGAAGGTCGATTTAAAAACAGCCAAAGAAATGTTCGGCCATTTTCAGAAACATGAGTTTACGGGCCTGCGTTTGGCCCTGGCGCATGGGCAAATGGACCGGCGGGACATCGATGATATCATGTTGAAATTTAAACGCCATGAGCTGGATATTTTGGTGGCAACGACCATCCTTGAAGTGGGCATCGACGTAAGCAATGCCAATGTCATGGTGATCGAACATGC
>JACQQW010000096.1 GCA_016206745.1 Candidatus Omnitrophota bacterium
AAATGTATGTCGTCGAGAAAGAAGGTGCAGGTTTCCGGATTTTGTTCCGCGTTGGCGATCCAGGCAAATCCTCCACTGATATAAGACAGGTCTTTGCCGCGCAAATCTATGGAATACCGGCGCCAATCTTTGGAGAGGAGCACCGGTCCGATGCCGGCAACATCGGAATCCGGAAATTCACGGCTGACGCCGACGCCGCCCATTTTAAACTCGGCAATGATTTCCCCGCCATTTTCTCCGCGGGCCCAGAACACCAGCTTCTGGGCGCCGGTCAGATTATACCCGCCTTTGCGGTCTCCCCAATTGTCCGCCGGATTAAGCCAATAGACCCCGGCCCATCGCCGGCTTTTAGAAGAGCAGCTCACATCGTAAATGACCTTCAGGCAACTTTTGCCTTCTTTGCATTCTTTAACCCAGGCGTCGTCCATAATGATGCATTCGCCGTTGGGCATGTAACCGGAGGGGGTATAACGATTGGCGGAAGCTTTGTCTTGATAGACAATAAAAGGTTTAAAAACCCCGCCCTCTGCGCGGGTAAAAGACGCAGCGCAAAAACCGAGCAATAAAAACACTGCCGGGGCCATTGCAACGCCCCTGCAGGTTCTACGAAACCTCCAAACGAGCGTAGCGAAGTTTTGAGGCGAAGGTGAATTAAACATTGTCCAACTCACCTAATTTTTGCTGCGCGGCTTCCGCGGGCTTCCAGAACCAGCCTTGTGGGTCCCAGCATTGCGCGTAAAAATATTCGTCAATTAATTTTTGGTAAGATTGCGCGGCTTCTTCTTTCTTGCCGGCATTGCGATAGGCCTCACCCAGGATGAACAAAGCGGTACCGACATCATTGAGTGCCCAATAGCTGAACGTTTTTTCTTTGGATTCCCAGACATATTCTTTCAAAGATGCCTGCATTTCTTTGGCTTTAGCGGAATACAATTCTAAAGTTTTGTTGACATACGCTGTCACGGCATCCAAATCTTTTGCCGCCAGCGCGCCCCAAGCCTTTTGGGTCAATTGGCTGGAGGTATAGTCCCCGAAATCCAAATCAATCCCGGCCTCCATCATGGCCAATTTATCTTTCGCGCCTTCCACGGGCTTCCAGAACCAACCCTTGGGATCCCATACCTGGCCATAGCTGTAATCTTTGACCAATTTATTGAACGCTTCTTTGCTTTCTTCCTTCATATTGGCTTTGCGGTACGCTTCGCCCTGGATATAATAACTGGCGGCAACGTCATTGATGGCCCAATATTTAAAAATATCATCATTGGTGCCGGTGGGATAATCCTTTAGCTCCGATTGCATTTTACGGGCCTGTTCCCCATACATTTCAATGCATTTATTGGTATAGGCCAGCACAGATTCAATATCATTCTGTTCTAAAGCTTCCCAAGCCTTGGTCACCAGCGTGGTCGAACGAAAATCCCCGAAATTGACCGCCTTGGCGGGCTGGGCCTGATCCGCAGCAAATACAGGCATAAAACTACTTAAAAATAAAAGACTTAAAACAATTCCTAACTTCTTCATACCTTCCTCCTTGACTCAACTACGGGTTTTTAATATTTTAAGCTGTTAGGGATGGGCACTTTGGCCGAATCCGGACTTCTTTATTCCCAAAGCTTGTTAGTAGTAAGTATACACTATAGAAGCGGGGTGCGCAAGTCGGAAGGAAAGAAATTTATGTGGATTGATCATCGTATTCCTCACTCCTGCGGCCCAAGGCAAATTCGATCTTGGTAATGAGGTTTACGGGTTTAAATGGTTTAAGAATAAAGGTTTTGATGCCGCATAATTTCATCATCAAAACATGTTCTTTTTCGGTAAAAAAGCCGGTCATGGCAATAATAGGAACGTCCTTCATTTGTAAAGAATGCCTTAATTCATCCGCCACTTGGAAACCGCTTTTTGGGACCATTTTTAAATCCAAAAGTATAAGTTCCGGCTTGATGTTGTGGGCCACATTAAAAGCCCTGGTGCTGTCGGGCACTATTTCAGTGTCATACCCGCTGTTGCTCAACATTTCCTGGAGTTCCTCTAAGAATTCTAAATTATCATCTACAATCATGATTTTTGAATTTTCCATGACCTGGATCCCGCCCTTGGCTTGCTCATATTGATTTTGATAATCGGATAACATACGGTTTTTCTCCCTTTTTGACTTCTATTCTTAAGCATACTCTAAAAAAGGACTTCCGGCAATGGCTGGATTCTACCTTTGACTGCCTTTTTTCCACTATTTGTTAGCAGGTATAGCTCTTGATTTTATCGAGTAGCAGCGGAATAGGAACCGGTTTATTCATGACCGCATCTGCTAATGTGAGGATTTTGTCTTCTTCGGCATGACGATCGCGGGGTTCGTTCAATGGCGTGTCCCCCAAAGGGCGTCCGGATAAAACAATGATCTTAGGGCCGGAGGCAGCCTGTTTGGCCGTCTTTAAAACTTCATACCCATTGAGTTCCGGCAATTTCAGGTCTAAAATGACCACCGCATAGGCATTATGTTCCATCAATTCTTTGCCTGCGCGTCCATCCAAGGCCACCCATGCTTTATACCCTTCGTCTTCCAGGATCTCTTTAAGCTCCATGCACAATTCTTCATCGTCATCAATAATGAGCACGTTAGCCATGGCTGTTCCTTGTGACCGGCAAAATAATATGGACGCTGGTGCCTTCATCTTTACGGCTTGTGATCTCGATCTTCCCCTGATGCAAATTCACCAGTTCATTGCAGATGGTCAGTCCCAGCCCGGTGCCTTTGGATTTGCGCGTAAAAAAAGGCTCAAAGATCTTGTCTAAATCCGCTTCGTCAATGCCTGTGCCGTTGTCACTGAAAACGATGCTCACCCGGTCCTGGGATTCCAGTTTTACGGCCACTTCTATCCTGCCTGTTTTATTGACGAAGGACTGGCAGGCATTGTTTAAAACATTGATAAAAATTTCCCTGATTTGGTACGGGTCGGCTTCAATGGCCTCCAAAGGGCCCGCCTCATATTTTTTCTCGATCATGATGTTATAATCGTGGAACCGGCCGTGCGCAATACCCACGCACTCGTCTAAAACATTAAAAAGCATGACCCGTTCATAAGAAGGGATTTTAATGCGGGAATAACTGAGCAAATTATCGATGATCCCATTGCCCTCCCACACTTTCTTCTCTATATTCAGCAGGTGCTTGTCCATTTCCAGGCTTTTTGTTTTCTTTTTCAGGTTATACGCGGCCATTTGAATGACCCCCAGCGGATTGCGCAATTCATGCGCCACGGTCGCGGCCAGCGTCCCTATGTCCGCCAGGCGGCTGGCCTGCCTCAATTCTTTCTGGGCGCTCACCAGTTCCTTGGAACGCTCGTCGACTAGTTTCTCCAGGCTTTCTTTGTCCCTCTTTAATACTTCCTCGGCCAATTTACGTTCCGTGATGTCAATGCACGAACCGATATAACCGGAGAACCCCCCGTCCGCCGCAAAACGCGGGACGCCGGTGGCCAATATCCACCGGTACTTTCCGTCGGCGCGCCTGAGCCGGTAATCCATGGTGAATGCTTCGCGGCCCTTGAACGATTTCATATAAATGGCCCAGCAGCGCTTGATGTCGTCCTGGAACAGCCCCTGGATCCACCCGTGGCCCAACTCATGGTCCAGGCCCTTGCCCCTGAAATCAAGCCAGGCTTTATTAAAAAAAGTGCAGATCATGTCCGCCCCCGACATCCAGACCATGACCGGGGCCGTGTCCGCCATGGTGCGAAACCGCAATTCGCTTTCCTGCAGGGCTTGTTCGGCTTGCCGGCGCTCATGCAAAGCCGCGGCCAAAACCAGCCCGGTGATGGTCAATATCCCTACAAATGACTGCAAAGACAATAAGGAAACATTAAGGTCCTGCCCGACGAAGGGCCCCACGCCGTGGATGGTCCCGGCAAAACCCCAAAAGATGGTAATGAGGGAAACAACGGTGACTCCCCAGTAGCTGAAACGGTACGTGGCCCACACCATCAAAGGCAGGATCAAATACATCACCGGAAAATGGCGGACATTGACAAAGGATTCCCATCCAAAAATATTGCCGTTGATGACAATGAGGACCGTCAATAGGGCCAGCGCCTCCAATATCTTCCTCGCCGGCCAAATCTTCAAAGAGGCCTCACAGGCCACCAGGAAGAATGGCGTGAGGATCAAAATGCTCAATACGTCCCCCATCCACCAGGTGCACCACATGACTTTCAAGACCGGCCAGGAAAGCTGCTTGAACGCATGCACCGCCAGGGTGCCGGTCGTGGCGCTGACCAAAGCGGCCGCGAACACGGCGGCGACAAATTTAAAAATATCCTGGATCCTAAGCAGGGGGTTGCGTCCGCCGGTCAAAGAATTCAACAAAAAAACACCCAGCAGCGACTCCAGGGTATTGCCCGCACCTATAAAAGCGGACATCAAACCAGCGGCCGGCAGGTCAACGGAATTGGCCGTAAAGACCACGGTATTGGCAAGAAAAGCTCCCAGCCATATCCCCGGCCAAAGACGATAACCAAAAATCAGTGTGGCCATGAAGGCTATGCCGGAGGGCGGCCACAGGGGCGTGGCATTGGTATTTTGAAAAGACATCTGCAGGCCCCAGAGGGCCATGAAATAATACACCACGGCCAGCAAAGCAACGAGCATGCCCTCATACACCCGGCGGGCGGTACAAGCGTCCAAAACCTTGGTCAACCTAGCTGTGATGAACGCTTCTAGATCTGGCACGGGACGTCCCCTGCGGTGTGGACCGGTAGGCGGCAGGCGTGTGACCGGTCATTTTCTTGAATATCCTGATAAAAGATTCCATGTTTTTGTATCCCAATTTATCGGCGATCTCATGGATGGGAAGCACAGAGGACGTCAACAATTTCCGGGCCATCCGGATTTTTATTTCTAAACGGGTGTCATTAAAACCCGCGCCGGTCTTTTCCTTGAACAAGCGGCTGAGGTATTTGGG
>JACQQW010000101.1 GCA_016206745.1 Candidatus Omnitrophota bacterium
GGAGGTTTCCATATCTGGCTAAAAATTTGTTATTTTCTTCCAAAGTGATTAACTCAGAGGTTGGTTTGTAATTACCATCCTTGCCTAAATGAAAGAAGGTGGGTGACTTTAAATTAAAATGTCTGTAGAATGGCTCATCTTCAGAAAGCCCCCATATAAAATAGAAGATGCCCTTGACCCCTCTGCCTACAAACTCCCAGAGCATTCTGATGCCTCCTTGAGATGGAGGCGGTATTTTTTCACTTATGACATCAAAATTTGATAACCAGATATCCTCTTTACCAAATAATCCCCTGAGGTTATCTATCCACTCAGGAACACTCTGAGATTCGCCAACTTCAATAAAAACCTTCTCAGCATAAATATCTACAAATCTGTTTTTTTGCAAAT
The DNA here is from genome assembly GCA_016206745.1 of Candidatus Omnitrophota bacterium. GTDB lineage: Bacteria > Omnitrophota > Gorgyraeia > Zapsychrales > Fredricksoniimonadaceae > JACQQW01. The sequence continues at coordinate 391 of JACQQW010000101.1, forward strand.
ATTAATTTCTTCCCCCTCTTTTTTATAAAGAGGGGGTTAGGGGGAGTTCATTTCTGTAAAATTTTATCGATCTCCGCTTTAAAACCGTTAAAATCACGCGCCGTGGTCTTCTTGCCGTTGATGAAAAAAGTCGGCGTCCCGCGCACGTCCACCTGGCCCACCAGATCGAGGTCGGCTTTGATCTGCTGCTCATACTGCGCGTCATTGTTCTTCAGGTCTGCCATGAGCCTATCATAGTTAAGACCCAATTTCTTGGCGTATTCCTTGACTTTCACTTCACTGACGTCTGCCCCATTTTCCAATAATAACTCGACCATTTCGATATATTTCCCCTGGGCATTTGCGGCCAGGGCCATTTTCGCGGCCGGGCGGGCATTGGGATGGAACGGCAGGGGAAAATTCTTAATGATCAGCCGTACTTGATCGGGATATGCCTTCAGGGCTTCTTTGACCGGCGGATAAAAACGGGAACAAAACGGGCATTGCAGGTCCGTGAATTTGACAATGGTCACCGGGGCGTTTTTCTTGCCGACAATAATGGAGTTGCCCGCCGGAATATCGTACACCTTGTTAAGGTCTTCTGACGGGGGGGCTTGATCAGGAACGGGATTGGGAGATGGCGGCTGCCTCAAATTTGCCAGCTTGCCTTCCATGCCGGCCAATTTGGCTTCCATGCCGGCCAATTTTTCAGTAAGCCCATTGATTTTACGTTCGATGGTTTTCTGTCCGATGACCTGTTCCGTCACCCGTTCATACAAAGGGAAGACGGCCACGGAAACCATATTGCCGATGCCCAACAAAAGCCCGACGCCCGATGATATCCCAATAAGGATCACCAACAGAACGACAACAAGATTATTTTTCATGCATCCTCCATTTTTAAATTTAGAAATCATTATACTATAAATTTACACCGCCGTAACGTTCTATTATAAATTTTATGTCTTCCCATCGTTTGCGGCAGCCAAAGACACCAATCACATACACATGGTTTCTCTTAATGAAATACCCGACAAAACAGGACTGGGCCTGCCTGGTGTATCCGGTTTTACCATAGACATTCCGCTTCCAATTTAAAAATAAAGATTTATTATGCGACTTCAAAAAATACCGCCGGCCTTCTTTGGAATAAATAATGCGGTATTTAAAAGTAATGGCTTTGCGGAAGAACGGATTTTTGAACGCCTGCGCGAAAAGCAAGGCCATGTCATGGGCGGTGGTGTACTGCTGCGCGTCGGAGGGCAGGCCATGGGCATTGGCAAAAAGGGTGTGCTTCGCGCCTACTGCCCTGGCTTTTTGGTTCATCATCGCCACAAATTGGGCCTGCGATCCGGCCGCCGCCTCGGCCAGCACATTGGCGGCATCATTGGCGGATTTCAACAATACCGCAAAAAGCAGGTCCCGCACCCTGTACTGCTCCCCCGGCTTTAAGTTCAATTTCGTTTCCTGAACCTGGATGGCCGTTTCGCTGACCGTCACATATTTGTCCAGCGGCAACCGTTCCAGCGCCAACAGGGCGGTCATGACTTTGGTGGTGCTGGCAGGATAGACTTTGGCGTCCAAATTTTTCGCGTAATAGCGGTGATTGGCCGTCGCGTCCCACAATACCGCCGCAACGGCCGTCGGACGGGGACTCCTCTTGATCTTTTTCTTGTTCCGGGCGGCAAAGGCCTGCGAAGGGACGGATAAAACAATGACCAAAAAAAACACGACCACATTACGTAATAATACTGACATTAAAATCCTTTGGTTCCCTCCCCCTTGTGTGTCTTCATTGCCGCGTCCCGCACGCATTCCAGGGCCCTGGCTATGCCCGGAGTCGGCATCAGCATGCTCCCTCGCGCCAGATGCACCCGCCATTCATCTCCGGATTTAAAAATGACAATGCGCACATTCTGCAATAAATGTTCATCATACACCAAAACATGCGCCTGCGCGGTTTGGCGCCTTGGATCGTAAAGAAAATCTTTAAAAACAACCGCAATCCCTCCTGCGGAAAAATTTTCCATTTGAAAATTGTCCGGATCAAATTGGGCGATCGTATAATGATTCAACGGGCTGTCCTCCTTGCGCGCAACATGGATATGTTCTTTTTTGGTCAAAACAATGGCATCAAATTCTTTTTGCCCCCCCTCCACCCATTTGCGTTCGAATTTAGTGCCGTAACGGGCAGGGATGCGCGCGCGCTTAAGATCAAAACCGCTGCCGGAGACCTGTTCTTCGATCCATTCGGCATAAGGCTCATGGTCCGTGACAATGCGCATGGCGCCGTTGTCGGCCAGGCGGTTATTGGCCAATCGCAAAAACCCCCTCGTCCATAACCGGTGTTTGGCATCGGATTTTTTGGGCCACGGCGGGGGGAACAGGCAATGGATAAAACGGATGGCGCGGGGGGCGAATAAATACATAAACCCGGGCCGGACATCCAGACGCATCACCCGCACATTGTCCGCGGCCACCCGGCTTAATTTGCGCAAGGCGCGGCTGATGCGCTCACAATATTCTTCAAATCCTATATAGTTGACCAAAGGATTTTCCTGCGCCAGGCGGGCCAAATATTCACCATTACCGAAGCCGATTTCCACCTCCACCGGCCGGTCATTGCCGAACACCTGCGGCCAAGGCGTCGGGCGCGGCAAGACCTGATGGTCCAGGAAGGGCTTTAAAGAAATATAAAACGGCTGCTTCAGGGACATGTGCCTAATTCTCCCGGCTTGAAGATTTTGAATTAGGCGCGTGTCCCCAATTTCCCCAACCTTTCTGTTTCAAGACACCATTGCAAAAAGTCAGCGGCATCAATTCATCGTCGCTGACAACCCCGTCCGGCCGGCGCACGGCCGTCACATAATATTCCACGGCGCATTCGCCCTTGGCGGTCTTCACCGCCCGGGTCTTATACGGGTTGGGGATGGTGATGGGACTGGCAACGGCATTTTGATAAGAATAACCGATAATAAGCTCCTGGCCCAGCAGATCGTGGACTTGCGCTTGCTTCATCCCCACCCGGACATTGTTCAGGGCTGTGGCATTTAAAATGAATGTCTGCCGGGTGGCAGACTGCACCGGATTATAAACGCCATTGGCCGCGCAGCCGCAAACTAATAGAAACAAAAAGGCATAAATGAACGGGTGTAACATGACAGAGAGTTAATTAGTGGCCGATTTTGGCTTCAAGCGAGGCGAGGCGTTCATGGATATCAATAGTCAAACGGACTTCTTCCCGTTGAGAACGTATTTCCAGACGGACATTGTTAATGTCCTGCCGGACATTATTTATATCTTGCCGAAGGTTGTTAAAATCTTCTTTAAGGCCTGTGACTTTTTCGTCCAAATGTTTATGGCCGGCATCGTCTTTCTCATTCAACTGCTTATAACCGGAATCAAATTTTTCATTCAACTGCTTATGACCGGAATCAAATTTTTCATCCAGCCGTTTGATTTCTACCCGCAATAACTCGACATGTCCGGCAATGGCGACCAATTCCGGCGCGACAATATCCTGAATGGCTTTTTTAACGTTTTCGTAAATATTAGCAGCCATAAAACCTCCTGTTTGTTATTTAAAAGATAACATGCGCCGACACCGTTGTCAAGGACACTCGCCTTTCAAAAAAGTCCGGCGCTGTTGTGGGGGAAAATGCTCAATCGCACAGCGCAGGGTGGTGCGGGACATGGCCTGATGGTGCTGCTTCAAAAAATCTTGCAGCACCGAGACGGACACCCTCTTGCCCACCTCGCGCAGCATCCAGCCCACGGCCTTGCGCATTAAATCATGTTCGTCCGCGAGCAACAGGCGCGCAATGGTCAACGCGGGTTCGCGGCGCCCTTTTTGAATGTCATGCCAGGTGGCCACCATGGCGATGCGCCGTTCCCATAAAACTTCCGAAGCGGCCAAACGTTCCAACACGGCCTTGTCTTTGCCGGAAAGATGGGCGCCGACAATATGATGGGCGCTGCAGTCCACCAGGTTCCAGTTGTTGATCCGGTGGGCGTTCTTTAAATAAAATTTATAAACTTTACTGCGCTTTTGGTCATCCCCTGTTTTAAATTGCCCTACTAAAATAAGCACCGCGCTTAAGCGTTGTTCATGGACGGGGCTTTTAAGTAAAGTATCAATATGGTTAAACGCCAGGCTGGAGAATGGTTTAAGAATGCGGCGCAAAATGGGGACCGGAATGCCTAAAAATTGCTCACCGTGCGCGTATTGCCCCTTGCCGGTCTTAAAGAACTTCTTCAACATTTCGGCTTTGGCCGGGCTGGCATGGGAAGCCAGGACTTTACAGAGGTGCATCCGCATCTTAAGGCGGTCAACGTTTGAAGAAAACGAAAAGAATAGCGAGAATAGTGGCGACCTGGCCTACCCAAAAAATGAACATCCATTTAATGATTTCAGCTTTATCTTCGGACATTTTCGCGCGCAACTCTGCCGCCATGCGGTCGATCTTGGCGTTCAATTCCGCCGCCACGCGGTCAATCTTGGCGTCCAGATGCGCCAAACGGGCCTCGAATTTCTGTTCGGCGATATCCAGGATCACCTGCTGATTGCGTTCTTCGACCCTGTCGAGGATCTGAACAAAGGCATCAGCGCCTTCATCGGTAAGCCGGTCACGCAGAATTTTAGGTAGATTTATAACGGTCATGATCATTTTCTCCTTTTGTTAAAGCCTACCATACGAAATAACACTTGTCAAACGCGGCAAACGTTTCCCCAAAAACCCCAAAACGGCCTTGATAAAGCGCGGGGATGTTTTATACTTTATGTAGGGGCGATCCTTGTGATCGCCCAATTGGGCGAATATAAAATTCGCCCCTACATAATCAGCGAGGTCAATCATGAACCGTCATTCATTCCTTATATTCGCATCAGCCCTCTTGATTTTGGTCCCTTCTCTTGTATGGGCAGGTCAAATCACCTTGACCACGTATTACCCTGCCCCCACGGGGAATTATGACCTGGTGACCGCCAATAATGTCGGCATTGGCACCACCGGTCCCTCAAGCAAATTAGAAGTGCAGGCGGGCCAGATCCGGGTCTTAGATGTGCCCTGGAATGACTCTTTTCAGGCGCCCAGGATGGCAGGCTGGATCCGCAATCAAGGCCCCGGCCTTTTGGTCGATGTTGATTCCGATTATGCCTTCTTCGGGTTGAAGCATGAAGGCCCCGCAAACTCTAACCGCAATGATGTGGTGATCGGCTGGGGCGATGACGGCCGTGAAAATGGCGCGGTACAGGCAGGAGACTCCGTGCGCTTTGTCCATTTTACCGCGGGGGCCGAATATGAACGCCTGCGCATCGACCCGGCAGGCAACGTGGGGATTGGGTCTACAAACCCGAATAGTGGGTCGTTTGGAAGAGAACTTCATATTTCAGGGGATGATAGCGCGCTCGTGTTGAATTCAACGAATGCAACTGGTAGAGAATTTGCTATCGCATCTTCGCGATCTGGCGGCCAAGCACTATTACGTTTTTATGACTTAACGGCGCAGGCTGATCGCATGGTAATTAATAGTTCCGGCAATGTGGGCATTGGACTGGCGGACCCGCGGGGCTTGATCCATACCTATACACCGTCCGTCCGCAATTTCCTTTTGGTGGACAGCGACAGGGCCGGTGACAAC
>JACQQW010000009.1 GCA_016206745.1 Candidatus Omnitrophota bacterium
CATGACCTGCGGCATACCTTTGCAAGCCAGCTAGTCATGTCTGGCATAGATTTAAATACAGTACGGGAATTATTAGGCCATTTGGACACTAGAGCCAAATTCCAAAAAGCATCAAGATTTAGATTTATTGCAACATATTGGAAATAAACAACTAACATAGTTCGGGACGTAGCGCAGTTGGATCAGCGCACTTGAATGGGGTTCAAGAGGTCGTGAGTTCAAATCTCACCGTCCCGACCATTTTAAAAAGGACAAGCCATGGTTGAATCATTTACAAACCGCCGCAAATATGTCCGCATTTACCGTAACTTTATCCTGCTGTACCGTTTAAAAGGGCAGGACAGTATCACGCATGAAATGTCCCAGGTCAATAATATCAGCCGCGGCGGGATTAATTTCAGTTCCACAGTGACTTTGGCCAATGGCAGCGAGTTAAATATTGAACTCAAAACACCTTTCTTAAATGAGAAGGTTGACTTGGAAGGCGTCATTTTGGAATGCAGGGAAAAAATCGTCAATTTGATTTATGAAGTCCGGGTGGAATTTAAAAACGTTTCAGACCAGGCAGGGGACGTGCTGGCAAAAATCGAACAGTATGCCAAGCAACAGGGAATTTAATATATGGAACGGATCAATATCGGCTTGATTGGTTACGGCATTGTGGGTCAAGGGGTGGTCAAAATCCTCAAAAACCGCCGCAAATTCTTCAAAGACAAATACAAAAAAGATTTTTTTATCAAGACCATCGCTGACCGCAGCATTATCAAAAAACCTTCCCCGGGGTTGGATAATACCGTTTTGACCGCCGACCATCATGTGGTCCTCAATGATAAAGACATCCATATTGTCATTGAGCTCATCGGCGGCATGAGCCCGGCAAAGGACATCATCCTTTCCGCTTTGCGCAACGGCAAACATGTGGTCACGGCCAACAAGGAGTTGCTGGCGACCTGCGGGCAGGAATTGTTCAGGCAGGCCAATGCCGATAACCGCATGATCTATTTTGAATCCGCGGTCGGCGCGGGTATTCCCATCATCCGCACCATCACCGAAGGGGTGGCCGGCAATAAATTCAACGGCGTATACGGGATCATTAACGGGACCTGCAATTTTATCCTGACCGAAATGTCCCGCCGCGGCCTCACGTTCCAGGAAGCGCTCAAAGAAGCGCAGGAAAAAGGGTACGCTGAAAGTAATCCTACGCTGGATATCAACGGCATGGACACCGCCCACAAGCTGGCGGTGCTGGTGTTTTTGACCCAGGGTAAATTTGTCAGCGTAAAAGATTTTCATGTTGAAGGGATCAATCACATTTCACATGACGACATTGAATTTGCCAACACTTTGAATTTGACTATACGGCTGCTGGCCATTGCCAAAAAAATCGGCAATGAATTGGACGTGCGCGTGCACCCGACCCTGATTCCCAAAGACCATGGGCTGGCCACGGTCAACGGGGTGGACAATGCCATTTTCCTGGACATGGACCCCATGGGGGACGTATTTATCGAAGGCCAGGGCGCCGGGCAGATGACGGCGGCCGCAGGGGTGGTCAGCGATTTGATCAATTTAGGCATCCGTAAAGACGTGCGAATGCCGACCTGGATTTTTAATCCCACGGAAGAGCAGCAGGATTTGAATTTGAGGAAGATCGACGCGGTGGAGACCCGTTTTTATATCCGGTTTATGGTGATCGATAAACCCGGCGTCCTGTCCATCATCACCGGTGTTTTAGGGCAGCATAATATCAGCATCGCGTCGGTAAATCAAAAGCAGGAGAATAAAGGATCGACCGTGCCTGTGGTCATGCTGACCCATGTGGCCAATGAACGCGCGGTGCGGGACGCGCTGGAGCAGATCACTCACCTGGCGGTCGTGCGCAGCAAACCGGTGGCGATCCGGATGGAGAAACTGTAAGGGGGAGGGAAAAAGGATATGGAGAAATTGTAATGCGCTGGACAGGGATCATTGAGCGTTACCGGGAATACTTACCGGTCAATGACAAGACTCCGGTGGTGACTTTATATGAAGGCAATACGCCGTTAATTCCAATTAAGCAATTGTCTAAAATAACGGGGTTGCAGGTTTTTATAAAGTATGAAGGGTTAAATCCCACAGGTTCTTTCAAAGACCGCGGCATGACCATGGCCATTTCCAAGGCCAAAGAAAAAGGGGCCGCAATGGTCATGTGCGCGTCCACAGGCAATACTTCCGCTTCCGCAGCCGCTTATGCCGCCGCGGCGGAGATGAAATGTTTTGTTTTGATCCCGGATGGGAACATAGCCATGGGTAAATTGGCCCAGGCCATGGTCCATAAAGCCAAGGTCATTGCCATTAAGGGAAATTTTGATGATGCCTTTCATTTGGTCAAGGGCATTTCCGCCGATTATCCGGTGGAACTGGTCAATTCATTGAACCCTTTTCGCATCGAAGGCCAGAAAACCGCGGCATTTGAAATTTGCGACTTTTTAGGCGATGCGCCGGAATTTCATGCCATCCCTGTGGGTAATGCCGGCAATATCACCGCTTATTGGAAAGGTTATAAAGAATATAAGTCTGCGGGAAAATCACAGGCATTGCCTAAAATGCTGGGTTTCCAGGCCGCGGGTGCCGCGCCAATTGTGCATGACCGTATTATTGAACATCCTGAAACGGTAGCGACCGCCATCCGTATCGGTAACCCGGCCAGTTGGAAGGCGGCCGTGCAGGCCCGGGATGATTCCGGCGGATTGATTGACGCTGTCAGCGACCAGGAAATTTTAGAAGCGTACAAAATATTGGCCGGCGCGGGGATTTTTGTGGAACCGGCTTCTGCCGCGCCCATAGCAGGGATCCTGAAATTAAATACGCAAGGGTATTTTAAAAACCACGCGGCCCAAAGAATGGTCTGCACAGTAACGGGACATGGGCTTAAAGACCCCAAGACCGCCATGCAGGATTTGGCCCAACCTGTGGCAGTCCCGGCAGACCGCCAAACGATTTTAAAAATGATCGGCCTATGAAAGTGCTCATCACCTGCGGCCCCACCTGGGTCGCCATTGATGATGTGCGCGTGATCAGCAACCGGTCTACCGGCGCCATGGGGCATGCGATTGCCGGAGAATTTCGTAAGGCCGGGGCCAGGGTCACTTTGATTGAAGGCCCTGTGACGCACAGCTTGAAGGCCAATGGGATAAAGGTGGTCAAATATCAGTTTTTTGATGAATTGGCCCAAGCGCTTAAAGCGGAATGTCAAAAAAATTACGACATCATAATACACGCGGCCGCGGTTTCTGATTTTAAATCCCGGAAGGTATTCACAAATAAAATCCATTCCGGCAGGCCTCTTACGTTGACGCTGGTGCCGGCTGAAAAATTGATTGATCATATTAAACCATTGGCGCCTAAATCCCGGCTGGTTGGTTTTAAACTGGAGTCCGGTATTAATGCCAGGCGCGCGGCCCAGGCGACCAGGGCATTGTTTAGCGGATCGGGCTGTGATTTGGCAGTGGCCAATGCCGTCGATAAAGGGTACAGGGGTTATATCGTCGACCGAAACGGCGGTATTTTGGCGCAATCATCCAATAAAAACACCCTGGCCCGGCATTTAGTGAGGATTCTAAAGTGAAATATATTGTCCTTGTTCCAGACGGCATGGCGGATGAACCATTGGCGCAGTTAGGCGGCAGGACCCCGCTGGAAGCGGCCGATACCCCCAACATGGACCATTTGGCTAAAAACGGGCATTGCGCTTTGGTGCAGACCATTCCTGATAGTTTATCGCCGGGCTCGGACATCGGAAACCTGGCTTTAATGGGTTATGATCCGGTCAAAAATTTTTGTGGCCGCGCCGCGTTGGAAGCCGCTAATTTAGGGATTTTAATGGACGTGGATGAAGTTGTTTTCCGCTGCAATTTAGTGACCATAGCGGACCACAGCATGGCGGACTATAGCGCCGGACACATTACCAGCGAAGAAGCCGTGATCTTGATTGAATATTTACAACGCGCCATTGATTGGCCGGACGTGCGTTTTTATCCGGGCAAAGGGTACCGGCATTTGGTGGTGGTCAAAACCATCAGCGTCGAGCGTCTGTTAAAGGTCAAGACCACGCCGCCGCATGATATTTTAAATCAGCCCATTAAAAACCATTTACCGTCAGGCCCGCAGTGTGAAATCCTTTTAAACCTGATGGAAAAGTCCAGAAATATTTTAGACAGCCATCAAATCAATAAAATCCGCGCCGAGTCCGGTGAGAACCCGGCAAACATGATTTGGTTATGGGGACAGGGCAGCCGCCCGGAATTGTCTTCATTTAAAGAACGCTATCATTTGAGCGGTTGCGTGATTTCCGCGGTGGATTTGGTCAACGGCATGGGCCGTCTGGCCGGACTCAATGTGGTCAATGTTCCCGGTGCCAATGGTTACTATGACACGAATTACCGGGGCAAGGCTGAATATGCGCTGGAGTCGCTGAAAAATAATAATTTTGTTTATGTGCATGTGGAAGCCACCGATGAGGCCGGGCATAACGGGGATTGCAAGGCAAAAATGCAATGCATTGAGCGTTTTGATAAAGAAGTGGTGGGTACTGTTTTAAAGCGTTTGGGCAAAGACGCCAATATGCGCATTTTGGTGGCGCCGGACCATCCAACGCCGGTTGCCAAACGCACGCATACGCGGGCCCCCGTGCCTTTTGTCATCTACGGCGGCGGCATTAGTCCCAATGGCGTTGCGGAATTTTCGGAATCAGCGGCAACCAAGATTGGATTAAAATTCAAAAGCGGTGAAGAGTTGATCAAATACTTTCTGCAGTAATAAAGGAAGGGCGGGAATGGACAAAGAGATCATTGTTCAGAAATTCGGTGGTTCTTCAGTGGCCAATATTGAGCGCATTAAAAACGTGGCCCAAAGGGTGGTGGCATATAAAAACAAACACATGGACATTGCCGTCGTTGTTTCAGCCCTGGGCGACACCACCGATGAGTTGGAGGCCCTGGCCTTTCAATTAAGCAGCAATCCGCCGGACCGTGAAATGGACATGCTGCTGTCAACCGGCGAGCAAATTTCCTGCGCCCTGCTGGCCATCGCGATCA
>JACQQW010000110.1 GCA_016206745.1 Candidatus Omnitrophota bacterium
ATTATATTGACCAGCAGCTGGAAGAATACCGCAAACAATTGGCGGAGCAGGAAGCCAAACTGCAGAAATTCAAACAAAATGAAAAAGTATTTGAAGTGACGGCGAACGTCAAACAGACGCTTGACCGCCTGACGATCCAGGGGACGTTCGAGTTTGAAAGCGAGATGGTCAAGATCGAGGCTGAGCTAAAGGCGCTGCAGGAAGCGGACTCCACCCGTGAAGTCAAAAGCATATTTGATAAAATGACCAATGAAGACCTCTCCAATAATTATATTTTTGTGGGTCTGAAACGCCGTTTGCTGGAACTTGAATTTGACCACTTTTTGCTTTTGATCGATTATACGGAGAAGCATCCCTCCGTCCTGACCCAGGACAAAGTCATTTCAGAAGTAAAAAATAAAATCGTCAAAATGCTTAAAGGGAGTTCCAAAAGGCCGCCCACTCCTGCGCTGGAGGCTGATCTGGCCATGGCCATCAAAAAGCTTTTTTTGGAAACCCGCAAAGAAGTCCTTTACCGGATAGTGAATAAATTTTACGGCGATTCCGGTTCGCTGTCTTCCAATCAAGTGGAGTACCTGGGGCTTAAACGCAATGTCGACCGCCTGCTCAATTCCTACGATGTCCTTATCCAGCAGCGCGACGAGGCCAGATTGAATCTGGCCAAGGTCATCGATGATGTGGTCATGGTGGTTTCTCCTCCGGAGGTGCCTCACAGGCCGATCAAACCCAATGCCAAGGTGAATTATCTGGTCAGTTGCGCCGTTGGATTATTGATGGGCATGGTCCTCGGCTTTATTAAGGAAAGCATCGATTCTTCGGTCGGCACCATTCATGATGTGGAACAGGAACTTAATTTGTCCATTCTGGGCATTATTCCCCATGTCGGACGGGAATATATAATGTCCAGGATGGTTGAGGAAATGGATGAACCCGACAAGAAGACCCTGATGCAAAGGGTCCGGCTGGTGACTATAACCAATCCCAAGTCCTGGCCCGCGGAAAGCTATAAGATGCTGCGTTCTAATTTGATGCAATTGATCAAGACCAAGGACCTTAAGGCCATTCTTTTTACCAGTTCGGACATGCAGGAGGGGAAATCCGTGACGGTCGCCAATACCGCCGTGTCCATGGCGCAATTGGGAAAGAAAACCGTCCTGGTAGGGGCCAATATGCGCAGGCCGACGGATTATAAAATATTTGGGCTGGGCCGGGAACCGGGACTGTCCGATATTTTGATGGGGAACATTTCCTGGCAAAACGCCATCAATACTTCCGTCGACATTTTGATCGGCGGATTTAATGTGGATGATTTGCTGCAAATGCCCGGCATTGACAATTTAAACATCATCACCACGGGACGGGCCGTGGACAATGTGTCGGAACTGCTTAATTCCAAGGCCTTCGACCAGCTGCTTAAAGAGCTTAAAGCGCATTTTGATGTGGTGATCGTTGACTGTTCGCCGGTGATGGCCGTGCCGGACGCGGTGACCATGTGTGACCGCGTCGATGGGGTGGTGTTGGTCTATAAGGTGGGGCATACATCCAAAGACGTATTGAAAATGGCCAAGTCTCATTTATTGAAGGCCCGGGCCAATCTGCTGGGCGTTGTGCTCAATGACATCAAGACCGAGGCCCAGGTCGGTTATTCCGCCTTTAGTTACCGGTATTACGGGGAAAAGCCGGAGAAGCAGGAAGGGCTGGTCGAGAAAGTCAAGAGGCAGTTCCAGAAAGGGCCGCAAGCCGGGAAATCATCCGATGCATAAAAGTGTGAATAGCGCCGTTTTAGGGGTGGTATTTTTATGCCTGTTTATGGGCATGGCTGTTTCCTCCGTTCCGCTGGTCCCTCTTCTGGTTGTGGCCAGTATTTTTTTGTTCATTTTTGCTTTTGTTTACACCGATTCCGCCATGGTTTTGTTGATTTTTGCCATGCTTTTGTCGCCGGAATTGGCGTTGGGCGCCATTTCCAAACAAAAAGACATCATGGTGAGGATTGACGATTTGCTGATCATTGTCTTCTTTCTCGCCTGGCTGGCGCGTACGGCGCTGACAAAAAACCGCCGGTTCATCCGGAAGTCGCCGCTTAACCGGTCCATATTGTTTTACAGCTGCATTGTTGTTTTCTCGACCACAAAGGGGATGATCATCGGAAACGTGGTGCCGTTGAAAGGCGTTTTTTTTATGTTGAAATATATAGAATATTTCATGGTTTTTTACCTGGCCACGGGTATTCTGCGGGATAAAAAACAAATGGAAATGTATTTGAAGGCTTTTTTGATCGTTTTTGCCATCGTTAATATTTATGCCTTTTTCCAAATCGCCCATACGGACCGGGTTTCGGCGCCGTTTCAACCCCGGGGAGGAGAGCCCAACACATTGGGCGGTTACCAGGTGTTGATGCTGGGGGTTTTGATCGGGTTATTGACGCATGTGCGTTTAGGGTTTTGGAAATGGCCTTTGATCGGGCTGGCACTTTTTACGCTGGTCCCTTTAGGGTACACCTTTTCGAGAGCGTCCTATATGGCCCTTATTCCCATGTATTTAACTTCCATCCTTTTTAATAAATTTTCCACCCGCACCGTGCTTCTGGGAGGCTTGATTCTGGGGATTGTTTTATTTATTACGTTTAAACCGACAGAGATCATTAACCGGCTCAATGACACCTTCACGGCGGAGTATCAGGAAGGGATCCCACCGGTTAAAATTTTGGATGTGACCCTGGGGCCCTCACCGTCGGCGCGCATTTGGGACTGGATTGAATTGTTCGGGGCATGGAAAAAGCAGCCGTTTTTAGGGTATGGCCTGACCGGCGCGCGTTTTGTGGACAGCCAATACATCACCGTTTTGGTGGAAACAGGGCTGGTGGGGCTGGTGTCTTTTATGCTTTTACTGGGCGTCATCTTTTTTAGGACCGTGAAGATTTATAGACAAAGCAAAGACCCTTTGTACAAAGGACTGGCCATAGGATTTTTGGCCGGGCATGTGGGCCTGATGGTCCACGCGCTTACTGCCAATACGTTTATCATCATCCGCATCATGGAGCCCTACTGGTTCTTGGCCGCCATGGTCATGATGGTCCCTCAATTGGAGCGGCCGCAAGCGGCAGCCCCGGCGGTGCCGGCCCCGGAAAAGAAACAGGACTATATCCGTAATACCAAATTTTTATTAAGCTCTGGGAAGGGCCTGGTATGAACGATCACACGCATATTTACGAACCCCACAAACAGCTCAAGCTCGGCATGAAGATCTGGGCTGAAATGTTCCGGGAACTGTTTCAGTTCCGGGAACTGATCTGGCGTTTGTTTATCCGGGACCTGTCTGCCAAATATAAACAATCTGTTTTAGGAAACCTGTGGAGCTTGGTGATGCCGTTTGTGGCGATCGGCACTTTTATGTACCTTAACCACGCCGGGATTTTAGACATTGGGCAAACCCAGATGCCGTATCCGTTGTACGCGCTCATCGGCCTGTCGGTTTGGCAGGTTTTTGCTACCGGTTTAAGTTCCGGCGCCAATAGTTTGGTGGGCGCGGGGGACTTGATTACCAAGATCAGTTTCCCCAGGGAAGTCCTGGTGATTGCATCCATGGCCCAAAGTGTTTTTGAATTTTTGATAAAATTTGTCCTGATCATTGTTTTTTTTCTGGTTTTTCAATTTTCTCCTTCCTGGAACATTGTTTTTCTTCCCCTTGTGCTGGTGCCGCTGGTGTTTTTGACCGTTGGTTTGGCGTTGATTTTGGCATTGCTCAACGGGGTGATGCGCGATATCGGCAACATTGTTTCATTATTGCTGATGTTCCTGATGTTTTTGACGCCGGTGTTATATCCCATACCCGGCAAGGGCCTTTTGTTTTTTGAACTTAATTTTTTATCGCCGCTGGTCAATGCGCCCAGAGACCTCATCGCTTTTGGCCATATCCAGCAGCCGGGACATTTTATGATGGCCGCGGGGATTTCCTTGCTGATATTTTTGGTCTCATGGCGTATTTTTCATCTGGCGGAAACCAAGATCCCGGAGAGGATGTAACATTGAGCGACATCGCTGTCCGGTGCGAACATGCCGGTAAGAAATTCTGCAAGAGCCTGAAAAAATCCATGTTGTATGGAGGCCTGGATATTTTTGGCAGTGTATTCGGCGCAGTCCCGGACTCTACTATTTTGCGCCCGGAGGAATTTTGGGCCGTGGATGAAGTTTCATTTGAGCTAAAGCGGGGAGAAAGTTTCGGTATCATCGGCCCTAATGGGTCCGGAAAATCGACGCTGTTGAAAATGCTCAACGGCATTTTTATGCCGGACAAAGGAAGGATCACGGTCAATGGGAAAATGGGGGCCCTCATCCAGGTCGGCGCCGGGTTTCATCCCATGCTCAGCGGCCGGGAAAATATTTATATCAACGGCGCCATTTTGGGCATGACCAAAAAAGAACTCGACCGGAAATTTGATTCCATCGTGGATTTTGCCGATATCAGCGACTTTCTGGATTCACCGGTCAAATTTTATTCCAGCGGCATGTATGTGCGCCTCGGTTTTGCCATCGCCGTCCATTGTGAGCCGGATATTTTATTGATCGATGAAATATTAGCGGTGGGGGACAAGGCTTTTCAGATCAAATGTTATCAAAGGATGCATGAGATCAAAAAAAAGGGCACCACGATCATTTTAGTTTCCCACAATGAATATGTTGTGCGTGAACACACCGGTCGATGCCTGTATTTAAACCATGGAAAACAGCGGTCCATGGGGCCCAGCGAAGAAACGATCAATGTTTATATTAAAGATGTGTATGAGCAGCGGTCGCAGCAGAGGACAGTCAATAATTCACAGGACCCGAATAAACAAAAATACGCCGAAATCATAGGTCTGAAATTTTGTAATGTCCAAGGCCGGGAAACAAGTTTTATTGAATCCGGCGCGGCGCTGGATGTGTTCATTGAATTTATGGTCCACGAAGACATGGACAAGCCCATTTTGGGGGTCAATTTTTACGCAGACGACGGCGCCTTGGTTTATGGCGCCAACAGCCATTATGAGCAATTTGAAGTCAAAGAATTCCTCCGCGGCCCGCACTCGGTCAAGATCCATATCCCTCATTTTTATTTACCGACCAATGATTACCTGTGTTCCGTGGTGGTCGCGCAGGAAAATGTGGGCAATTTGATAGACTGGCATGATTCCCGATATAAATTGGTCGTGGGCCGCGCCCCTAATGCCAGAGGGTTGTTGAAACTGCCGACCCAATGGGAGATCTTAAAGTAAGCCATGTTTTTGGAATCCATTAAAAATTTTTTTACCCATGATAAGGATATAGAAGTGGACCCGCGATGGGTAGCTTTGAAAAAAAGGCTGAAACAGGCCCACAGCATTGTCGATTTAGGCTGCGGCAATAATCCTGTTGCCGGGGCCGTGGTGGGGGTGGATTTTTATATCGATCCTAAGGAGCGGCATGCCGGCACAGGGCCGGTGATCGATACCGCGCAATTTAAACAAAGGGGTGTTGAATTTATCCACACCCGCATTGACGGCCCATTGCCGTTTAAAGACAAACAGTTTGATTTTGCCTACAGCCATCATGTGTTCGAGCATTTGGATGATCCGCAGACGGCGTGCAGGGACATGATGCGCATTGCCAGGGCAGGGGCGATCATTACGCCGGCGTTCTTTGCGGAACACATTTTTGGCCGGCCTTATCACCGGTGGCTGATCATGGAGCGGGGCAATCGCCTGCTGTTTTTTCGTAAAAGGGATTTTGAACAAACTCCTTTTGGCCTGCCGCCTAAGTTCGATAAAAATAAAAACAGCTGGGTCATGGATGACAATACCAATCCATTCGACATGCTGCTCAATGATGAAGGATGGTATAAGGGTCAGGAGGGACAAATGCCGAAATTGTCGAAGATTTTGCAAAAACACTGGCATGCCCATTCGCCCTTATTGGAAATAGTTTTTATTTGGGACAATGAGTTTGAATGGAAGATTTTTGATGATGTGGAAAAATAAAATTGAAGTGTTCAGTCCAGTTGACGACTGACAGCCATATGGCTATAACATACACTTGTATGTAATGAACATACAAGAGGTGCCTAGAAATCAAGCGAAGAATAGAATGGGAAGAATTAGAAAATCCTGATTTTAACTGGTCGAATTCAACGCTTTCCCTAGGAAGCGGAGATAAACAAACATGTCTAGAGGTGTACTGGTTAGTGGAGGTCATTGATGCCAAAACAAACAAATGTTGATTCCTGTGACTATCATCCTGTTTTTATATGCGATTAAATTAAACTATGCCCGTTCGTGTTTTTATTATCATTGCTCTGTGCTTTCTGACAGAAAGTGTTGTTTATGCGCAGGGTCTGAATAAAGTTGAAAGAAATATTTTAGAAATTAAACGCCTGGGTACAAGGATTTCCGCCATTGAAATCGAGATGAAATTGCCTCTGGCATCTAATCCAGGCCATCGAAAATGGAAGTATCCGTCGCAAAAGGCAATTAAAGGTTTAGATAAAATAAAGAAAGATTTAGATCAATTAAGAACAGTGCCAGAAGTGAAAGATTTACGAATAAAGCTGCACGACACCATTGATGGTCTTAA
>JACQQW010000116.1 GCA_016206745.1 Candidatus Omnitrophota bacterium
ATAATACAGTGAAATAATAATATTTACCGCTGCAACCAATGCCA
The DNA here is from genome assembly GCA_016206745.1 of Candidatus Omnitrophota bacterium. GTDB lineage: Bacteria > Omnitrophota > Gorgyraeia > Zapsychrales > Fredricksoniimonadaceae > JACQQW01. The sequence goes on from JACQQW010000116.1 coordinate 45, forward strand.
GCCACACAAATCCGCTTTGGACCGTTGCCATCAATAAAGTAAATTTGCCGAAAAATCCCGCCAGCGGCGGCAATCCTGCCAACGATACCAGTGCCAGCAAAAGAACACAGGCCAGAAGCGGTGAACGTTGGGAAAGCCCCGCATAATCTTCGATGTTATCGCTTTTGGCGGCAATACAAAACAGGACAATGACTAAAAACGCCGCGAGGTTCGTAAATAAATACCCTAAAAGATAAAAATTGATGGCTGAAACTCCAAGCGCTGATCCCGCCGCTGCGCCCATGAGCAGATAACCGGCATGGGCGATGCTGGAATAGCCCAGCAATCTTTTGATATTGGTCTGAAACAAGGCCCCTAAATTGCCATAACACATGGTGTTGGCGGTCAGCGCCGCCAGCACCAAACTCCATTGGCCATGCCAGGGGGCAAAAATACCGAAGAACAGCCGCACCAGGATGACAAACCCGGCGGCCTTGGATCCGACGGACAGCAGGGCCGTCACCGGGGTGGGCGCCCCCTGATAGACATCAGGGACCCACAAATGGAATGGGACGGACGCGATCTTGAACCCAATGGCGGCAAAAATCAGGACCAGGGCAAACAACGTCATGGGGGCCATGGCGTGGGAATTGACATACCCCTGGACGGCCGCAAATCCCGTCGAATGAACGGCGCCATAAAGAAAGCTCAGGCCGTACAGGAAGAAACCGGATGCCAAAGCGCCTAGAATCAAATATTTCATTCCCGCTTCAATGGAATGGGCATCGCTTTTAAGATAAGCGGTCATGACATAGAGAGAGAGCGTCAGGATTTCGATGGCAATGAACAGCACCAGAAAATCCGCCGAAGAGGCGATCAAAGACATCCCCAGCAAGGCCAGCCACAAGAGCAGGTAGAATTCGTTTTTGCGCGACCCCATGGACTCAAAGAATTTTTGCGTCATGGCCACAACGAACACCATGGCCGCCAGGAAAATGCCTTTGAAGAACCAGGCCAGGGAATCCACGATGAACATCCCGTCGAAGGTTTGGCCGGTAAGATGGCGCTGGGAGAGCCAAAACCCAATCGCGCCAAAGAGGCCGATAAAACTTAAAATACCCAGCCAATCTGTTTTGGTGTCTTTAGGCAGTAATATATCCACCACAACCAGCATGACCAGGATCACGGTGATGAGCAATTCCAGTGAAATCAAATTCCAATCAATGACGGGAAACATAAATACTTTCTACAATGGGTTTTACGCCCGATTCAATGTGTTTCAAAATCAATGACGGCCAGCATCCGACTAAGATCAACACGGCCAGCAACAGCACAAAGGGTAACTTAGCTAAAGGCGTTTGGGCATCCGTCAATTGGGCCCAACGGGGATTCAAAGGCCCATGAAAGCCGAGGCGAATGGCTTTGAGCATATAAACGGCTGTGATCACGATCCCCAGCACAGCCAATACTGTATGCCAGCGGTATTGGTCCCAGGCCCCTAAAAGCACCATGACCTCGGCGGCAAAATTGGCAAACCCGGGCACCCCGGCAGAGGCCAGGGCCGCCATGCTAAAACAGGTCCCGATAAACGGCAGGCGTTTGGCCAGCCCGCCCCATTCATCCAAATGGCGGGTATTGGTTTGGTCGGCAATAAAGCCGGTCAACGCAAAAGCCAGCGCTGCCATAATGCCGTGGGCGAACATCAAAAAGACCACGCCGTTAAGGCCGATGGTATTTAAACACGCCAGACCGAGCAGGATATATCCCATGTGGCTGCAGCTGGAATACCCCAACACATATTTTAAGTCCCGTTGGGTCAGCGCGACCAGCCCGCAGAAAAGAATATTGATGACCGCCAGAACCGCGATGACCGGCATCCAGGCATGGGCCGCCTCGGGCATCAATTGGATGGCAAAGCGGATAATGGCATAAGCCCCCATTTTTTTGAGCACGCCGGCATGCAGCATGCTTACCGCCGTCGGTGCTTCCGCGTATCCCACCGGGGCCCAGGTGTGAAAAGGCCACAGGGTCAGGGTTATGC
>JACQQW010000106.1 GCA_016206745.1 Candidatus Omnitrophota bacterium
AATGAAACCAGTCTATGCCTTGGCCTTCAAAATTCAACCGTGGTGTCATGGCCTGCTGGAATTTAAATTGCTCTTTAAACCCGGGGGCATAATAAATTTCGCATTTTTCTTCCAGCAAAGGCAGTTTGGCGGACAAAAATTCCATGATATTATCATTGGCAATCTGCAAACGTCCATTGCACCATTGGATCAGGCCGCCTTTCATTAGAAACCGCGCCAGCATGCGTTCCTTTTTTAAGTCCCTCCGGATCCAAACCATTGATCTTCCATTATCGAAAGGCATAAATTCGGGGGAATTGATCATGTCCCGCAGACCCAAAACGCGTTCGTCGTAAACCGCCTTCAATTCCATGGTCAAATGCCGGCCTTTATAATCCAGGTGCAGTTGGAATTGCGGTGAAATGTGCTCAAATTGAGGCGTTGGCAAGGCCTCGCCGGTATAAATGACCGGGCAATGGTCTTTAATCCGCGGCAGCACCGCATGGAACAGTTCCGGAATTTTATTTAAGGGCACATCGATCTCTGTATTATAGGGAAGCTGGTCCTGCAGCAATTGTTCGTCACAACCGGGAGGGAACGGAAAGATGCGGCCACCTTCAAAGTCGACCAGCCAGCAAGGCCGGCCTTCCACAACCGTTCCCTGCATACTGTTCGACGGATCATCCGGGTCTTTAAGCCGTAAAGCGGCCTTGATGCTTTTGGTTTTAACCGCAAGTTCCAGGGAAAGGCCGACCATCTTGTCTTTGCGCACCGTCAACCGGTTCGCTTTGCCTTCATAAAATTCAATCCCCTGTCCTTCACATTCTTTGAATAGAATAGCCAATTCATGCGGCTGTATGTTCATGCCGCGATCATAGAGATCGCCCAAAAAAGAGTACGCCACTTTTAAAAAATGTTTTTGTTCCTGGTTAAAAGCCTCCGGTGGAGGCATGGTCTGGTCCAGGCCAAACTCATAATTTTGGGGGTCCGCCAGGACAGCCAGATTATCAACCGGAATGACCCGGTCATTGCATATAATCTGTATCTGTATGTTGATCCCATAAGAAAAATCTCCGAAATTAGAACGGGTAGGCAGGACCAAACGGACAATGGGATTTTCCCATATATGATTGCCCGCTTCGGAAAACAACAAGGGCGTTCCTTTAGGTTGGAGGGAAACAATCCCTGACCCTTGCGCATTCTGGTCCCGGGAGGCAAAGGCCAAAAGCGCGGCCACTGCATGTTTGCACAGTTTATCCAAATCATACGGACAGGTGCACTCTGAATGGATATTCTTGCGGTTAAGATAAACTTTGACTTGATACGGGGCCTGCCGGCTGCCGCGCACCTGGGCAAAAAGGATGCCGCCTTTAAACACCCAGTTGCCCACCCGGCGGTCGAAGAAATAGTCCTTGCCCCGCAAAAAGACCGCGTCCCCGGCCATGGCGCGCAATTGCTGTTCATTAAAATGGATGGTCATGGCTGGAGATTATACAATAGAAATCAAGACCTTGTGGAAAATTCGGGGCAGCGCCCATTTGGACGAGTTTCGCAACTGGTTAAAATTTGAAATTAAATCCTGTCAGGGGAGCTGCAGTCACATTCTTAGATAGCGGATGCATCCGGGCTGGAATTTGCAAACCTAAATTCGGGATGTCTCTCTCCAGAAATGTGGCGAGGCGCTGCCTATTCTTTCCTCATACTCATCCTTACCCATCATTAAAGAAATTTTTTCCGCTGCCGCAATGGCAAGACTCATTTCTGCCGACATCTCCCATCACTTAATCCTCCAAAATCCAGGCCCTCGCCCGCGATCAGTCATCTCAGTTTACTGTTCCAGTATTCAATGTAAGCAACATACCCTCTCTTGTCCGTCAGGAACTGCATATGCTGTTCAACATCCATCTTATAGGCCATCAAGCTCACAAGACCCATTCTTCTTGCCTTCTCCATTCTATGGTTTCCATCAATCAAATTATATCGACCCGGAGCAATCTCTGCTATTATCACCGGCTGTGAAACATCGACTTTATCCATATAGGCCTCATCGATGGATGAAAACTCCTTACAGAAATCCTCTACCGCAACAACCTCTGGCCTGATATTCGCAGAATTCTTCCGAATGTATTCAATCATTTTTGTGATATTAAACTCAAAAATACCATTTCGATACACCTCATCTTCATCACCCGACGTGCATGGGGAAAAATTCTTATTGACCCTGAATTTCTTTGTCATATCCCTTCAAATCCGTAGCGTCGCGTCTAATTCTTTTTCCGTTGGCAAGCTTAACTTGTATTTTGAGGCAAATATTTTATTATTGAGATTCCCAAGGACATACTTGGCATATATCGCATGCTTTTTTGAACAAAGAATGATCCCGATTGGCGGATTCTCTCCTTCCACCGTCTCGTTTTCGCGAAAATAATTCAGGTAAAAATTCATCTGCCCCGCGTCGGCATGGGTCAGTTCGCCGCGTTTAAAATCCACTTGAATTTCGCAGACAATGCCTGCGGAAAGTCCTCGCCAGATTCCGCAGACAGTGTCTGCGGAATTGGATAGCCCCAATTGGTTAAGTGAAAGAACCTTTACGCTGAAGCTGGTTTTGCCGTTTTAGACCGGCTGTTCGGGCGTTGATTTTGGAACAATCTCCCAATGACCGCCTTTAGTCGAGCCAACACGTCTGAGCAATTCTTTTTTCTTTAGCGCTTTAAGGTTCCACTCAACACCTTTGACAGTCAACCCCGTAAATTTCGCGATCTCAGGGATAGTGACAGCAGGGTTCTCTTTCATGATTTGAAGTATTTTCTCTCCCGTTTTCACCCTAGTTTCTACCCTAGTTTCTACCCTAGTTTTCTCCCCCGTCTCTACGACCCTGTTTTCCGAATCTATTTCAATAACCTTGCCTCCACCCATAGGCGTAATTATTTTAGCCATTTCCTGCGCCCTTGGATTGATCTTAAGAGTTGTCATGAAATACTCACGGTCATTGTCTGTTTCAAAGACAGGCGCGGGCGATCCATTGTTCTTCAGCGCACGGCGGATCTTTGGAAAGCCCGTACAACGGCCTTCCGTTAACTCAAGTTCTTTTAAAAAATCACCCAAACGACGATTGCGATAACGCGGCGTGCTAATGATCGGTTTGTTAATATTTGCTTTACCAAGCGGAGGCACAGGGCCCGGATAACTGATGACCAGAATTTTATCCGGATAAATACGCACCACCACTGGTTCGCGCTCTTCGTAACTGCGGTGATAGACCGCGTTGACCACAGCTTCCTCAATGGCTCCATAGGGGTAATTAAAAAACCTGTCCGCTTCTGCCCGTCCGTCTACTTTATGAACATACTCCACAATGACCAAATCCTTAATATATTTAAGCGCGGCGCGCAATTGCTCATGAACGGGCCCGGTGAAAATCTTTTCATCAAAATCATCACCGACCTCGTCCTTATATTGCACAACATCAATCTGCGCTACAGGAAAATATTTCTGGGGATCGTTGGAAAAAAGCATTAAACCAACATTTTTTGGTTTTAAATGCTCTGAAGGCCCTTCAACGATATTCATCCGGCGACATAAATTCTCCAATGTCATGTCCGGAACCTCTTTTAGAAGATCACTCTTTACAGCATACAAAAATGCCTCAATCAGATGGGCATTCAAATCTTCAATGGTCGCCTTGTGATTAACGCGGTCATCGAAGGGGATATCGTTGGCGAGTTTCATCAGCCCGCGCTCATCCGTTGCCGTCGCGCGTTTTGTCGTGTCATTACGGCGGATATAATACGCGTACTGCGCGCCCTTGCCTAAAGTCACCGCGGCTTTATACGGCCGGCGCGACCCGCCGGGAACCCAGATGATGACAATGTCCTTGCCCTTGTATTTTGTCACTTCAACGATGGGGAAATACTCCGGCTTGATCTTATGGGAAAGACCTAAAAGCTCTTTTTGAATTTTGCCAATCTCGGAAGCTGTCAATCCTTTGGGCGTAAATTCCCAGACCGCCTTTTTCTCCGCAATGCCGATCACAGTATATCCGCCACCCCAATTATTGACATCATTGGCGAACGCGCACATCGTATGCAGGACGGCCTGCGGATTCCATCCCTCTTTAAACTCCAGCCGTTCCGTTTCAACCACACGGCCATGGAGCAATTGTTCAATATTTATTGGTAATGCCACAGTAGGCTCCCTTCATGCCTTTTAATCCCAATTTTACTAACATGACATCGATTCTTAAAAATTTTAGATCACTGACAACATGATCCTCGCCCGACCCGCAAGCCCCCCACATGGAGGGAACCATTTCCCAAAAATTTTATGAATCATTTCGCTTGTTAAATCT
>JACQQW010000105.1 GCA_016206745.1 Candidatus Omnitrophota bacterium
GAATTATAGTCATCCAATGCTTTTTTTCTTTCCCCTTTGACAAAATAAATATCGCCCCGCGTGATCAAGGCATGATAAGGATAAAGATCCAGCCTGGCCGCATTTGTAAAATTCTCCAGGGCCGCGTCGTATTGCTTTTGTTGAAGGTAAACAATGCCCCGGTTATTGTAACCATCCGCATTATAAGGATGCAGGGAAATGCTTTTATTAAATACCGCCAAAGCGTTCGCGCGGTCTCCCTTCATTAAATAAGCGACCACAAGCTCATTGAGCGCTTTCATGTCGTAAGGATCTGCTTTTAAAAACTTGATAAAATCTTCGATGGCCAGGTCAAATTGTTTTAATGCTTCATAGCTCTTGCCCCGCTGATACCTGCCCTTTAAATCATGTTCCAATGCGATTGCCCGTGTAAAGTCATCAACAGCGTCTTTAAACGCGCCGATTTTATAATAGAGCAGTCCCCGTTGATAATACGCTCCCGCCATGGCGGGATTTATTTTTATGGCCTTGTCGAACCAAACCATGGCTTGATCCACATCATTCATGCTTCCCAACACCGACGCTTTCTGCAGACATGCCACAGCATTGTCCGGCTTCAATGCAACAGACCGGTTAAAATCATCCAGGGCTTTTTTATGGTCTCCTTTTAAAGCATATAACTGCCCGCGCATAAGGTAGGCTTTATAATTTAAAGGGGTGGTTTTAATTGCTTTATTAAAGTCGTTAAATGCCAAATAATAATTTCCTTCTTGTAAAAGAGCGTCTCCCCTATCAAGATAATTTTGCGCCTCAAGCGGATTCTTATCAATGGCCTGTGTCATGGCCTTATAATCAAGACTTTTTCTTCTTGGATCATAATAAACCGCCGCGTTTTGTTTTTCTTGCGCAAGCGCATTATTAGGTTCATGGCTGAGCGTCCATGCCCAGAGGGTCATGTCATCGCGCCATATAAAACACTGATGAAAGCTAAAATATCCTAAAATAACGGCCATTAATGCGGCGGCAACTTTAAATTTGGATAAATATTTACCCAGCAAGAGGCACAACCCAAGCGAGGGCAAATACATAAAACGGTCCGCCACAATGTTGATGTCCGCAAAATCAAACCTCCAAAAGAAAAAAATCGTTGCGGCCCAAAATAGGCATGCAAAAACAAATAAACGGTTTTTACGGCATAGAAAGACGGCGAAACTAAAGAGCGCGCATACAAACAATGCTTTCATATAAATAACGTTCGATAAGGCCGCCGGCAACGGCGGCGTATATATTGGAAGAAGCCCGAAAGGCAAGAAAAACTTCTCTAAATACCACGAAAAAGTCCATAAGCCAATAAGAATGGAATCAGGCCCAAAATCAGGACGGGGAGACAACCCAAATAATGTGATTGAGGCAACAGGAAAAATCAGGATGGCAAAAGGTAATTTATCCAGCCATGTGTTTCTCCATGGCCTTCGGTAAAACCAATCCAACAGCAGCAGCACCAACGGCAAACTCACTGCCATGGCTTTAGTCAAAATACTTAAAAAACCAAACAGCAGGCTTAAACCATAATGCCTTTTTAAATTGCCCTGAAGGTATGTCCAGTATTGGTCAAGGCACAAAATATAAAACAAAACTCCTAAAACATCTTTGCGTTCCGTCACCCACGCCACGGATTCAACATGAATAGGATGAACGGCAAAAATAACGCCGGCAATAAAACTTTCCAACGGAGTAAATCCCAACCGCCTGGCAAAATTAAGGACCAGCAGTACAACCGCCGCATGCAATAAAATATTTATTAAATGCGCAATTAAAGCGGAGCGGCCGAATAAATGGTATTCCAGATTAAAGGAAAGAGTTGTCAGCGGAACATAGGTGTTATTGACCGTTTGCCCAAAGAGATTACAAATATTATGCCAAGACCAACCGTAGACGCATGGGTTAGATATATAATGCGCATAATCGTCCCAATGCAAAAATTTAAACCCCAGGCAGGGGCTGAAGACCACAAGCACCAAGATGATTAAAACAAAACGGTATGGTTTCAATTGACTTCGGAGAGTTTGCCGCGCAGGCGGACTTTGACGCCGGCCTCCGCCTGGGAGGCGGCCTCTTTAGGGGCGGACAGCTGCCGCTCATCTTCGCTTGGCGGGATGATGACCCTGGAATTTTCGCGCACCATTTTTTCCAAACGTCCCGCCAGATCCTCCGCCCCCATTTTACGCAGTTGGGTGATGATGTCCAGCGCCTGGACCCGCTCATTATTGGCAAAATACGCCATCCCCAGGCCGAAATAGACATTCGGCGCCGGGGCCTGCTTATTGACGTCCTTAAAATACTTGATCGCCATCTCCGGTTTGGACTTGCCCATCAGATACAGCCAGGCCAGGGACAATTTGACGCTGCCCATGCGGGGGTCAATGCCCAAGGCCTTCAAAAAATTCTTTTCCGCCTTGTCAAAATTATTCATGGTCGAATATAAAAGCCCCAGCTGTTCCAAGGCCTGGGTGTTGCCGGGGTCCATGTCAACGGCGGTCTTGTAATAATACAAGACCTCGTCGATGTCGGCGCCTTTGGCTTTCAGGGCGAGGCCTATGCCGATATAAGCGGGCGCAAAATTCGGGACGGTCCTGGTGATTTCCTGGTGCAGCTCTATCGCGCGGTCGTATTGCTGCTGGTTATACGCGTCTATCGCCTGCTCATACAGTTCACGGACCGTGGCCGCC
>JACQQW010000107.1 GCA_016206745.1 Candidatus Omnitrophota bacterium
GAATATAAGCCCAACCGCGAGATTTTTGCTCAAATGCTGACACCGGATAAAGCCATTGACCGTGGGGTTGGTTTTGCTGATACGGAAGCATTAAAAAAGCAATACGATGCGTATGTTGACACCTTGGATTTGATCAAAGATGCCCAGCAATTGTACATTGATGCTTTGCAACGTTATATCAGCCAGGTGGACAAAGAACACGGCATCGGCACCGCGGCCGTGGAAAATATTGTTTATGATTTAGGCATATCGGGCACTGTTCTTTTTCGCGGGGTCACCAATAAAGACGGGCGTTCAGCCGCGCAGATATTGGATATGACATTGGCTTTAAGGGAATTATTGTTTTCCGGGGACAAACGCGTAAGCGACGGGATGCGCGCCCAGGCGGCGGAGTATTTGGCGGCTTTGTTTAAGGACCATTTGCATTTTGGATTGGCGCGCGAACAGATGGATTTAGGCGGCGGTTTGTCCGTTCCCCCCGAAGTATATGATTTGAATTTAGGCAAACAAAATCTCGCCATCCTCAAAGAAGAAGAAGCCAAGGCCTTCCTGGTTTTTTGGCCCAATCTTCAAACTCAAACCCTGCATGGCCATTCTTTAACGGCCATGGATTGGCTGGTGAATTTTTACCGGAAATTATCCAAACAATATTATGAGCGTCACGTCGGGGATGCTTTAAAACTGGATGCCGAGCGCCTTCGTCCGGAATTAATGGAAGCCGTCGCCGGATTGTCGAAATTAAAGACCTGGGAAGAAATGATGGACTATTATAAGGGCCATTTCAGGACAGCTGGTTCGGAATTTTTAAACGGCGGCCCATATGAAGGGATGGTCGTTAGCGTGCCCCCGCGCATTGAGGATTCTGCCGGCGGCATAGGCGATTCTACGTTTTTATCCACGTTTCGCCCGCACCTGTACCGTATTTTGAACCATGCCGGGCTATTGTCCAGGGAAGACGGCACTGTGGGGCGTAACGTGGAGGTCACCTTTGATATTGTCGACCGTAAAGATTTACCCAAAGCTAAAGATGCTTTGGGCAATACCATCGACGCAGAGACCTTTTTATCCGTTCACTCATTGGATATCGGCTGGATTGAAACGGTGACCAATGCCCGTGATGCATTGAAGAAAACCAAAGCGGATTTAGTTTTGCAGACATTGGTTTCTTTGGGGTTCTTGCCCAAGTCTTTAATGGATAAAGCCATTGAGGAAGGTAAAACAGTCCAAACTTTAGGGCAAGTTTTTGATCATGTTTTAGGCACAGGCAAAGGATTGGCCATTACTGTGCATGTCAGGGGGATTACGGCCGGATCGGGATTGGCGGTCAGCAGCGGGATAGCCATGGGGACAGCAACGGCTTTTGATGTATTGTTGGGGGCCAAGCTGGTCAATCCGCCCATGCGCCAGCGCGTGACCCGTTTAAAACTGGGTGTGGATGGACCCGGTTTTTATTACGTGGAATTTGCCCGCCAGGGGCAGTTTGACGATCCTTCCAAAACATACCGTTTTCCCAGGCGCGCTGTTGACGGTAAGGTGGAGGTTGATTTAATTCCTGAAGAAATGCCGGCTGGCGACGGGCAATACAGTGTCCGCCTGCGCAGGATACAAGATGATATCGAAGATATACGTCAATTGCAGGAAGGACAATGGGTGGACCATGAAGGAACGCAATGGACCCTGCGGGGAAATATAACCTTGGACAGCAGATTGAGCAATACGGAGGAAGTCTTAAAAGAAGGTTTTAATCATGTTGTTGAGATTGAACGTTTTGACCGCGTTTATGACATGATGGATGATGAATTCAGCATTGGCCGGGCCATGATCGGGTCGCAGACCACGGTGTTGCGCCTGGGGCAGAAAGCCGGTACCCAGGATGAAGTTATGGGTTTAGGAGGGATGGTGTTGACTTTTGCAGGAGACCCCATTGAAGGGGACATCATTGATGAGGATACAGGAGAACTGCGGCATGTGAAATTTGCCGGCGGCGTGGTCCCGCGCATGGTGCGGGTGCCATTGTCCCAACAGGCCATTGACCTTATCAATCGCGCCATGCGCATCATCCGCATAGGAATGAGTGAGCCGGCCGAAGACACCCTGGATGCGGTGTATAGTTCTTCCATGCTAAATGAAACGCGGGATGCTCAAAACGTTTGGGCAGAGCTCACTTTACAAATGTTGATGGGCGCCCAAAGGGCTGATATTGAAGCCATGGGCAATGCGGATTATCAAGGCGTTTCTTTGCGGCAGAAAAGCGCGCCTGTTTCCATACACCCGGATGTATTGGGGGTATTGGAGGATTTTGTATACCATTATGGCCAATCCCATGGATTGCGTTATGGTATTTCCGGCGCCCGCGCCAGCGGCAGTGATAAGACGTATTTTACCAGGAAAGATCTTTCTCCTGAGGACATTGATCAACGGATGACGGAATTGGAGCAAGAAATGCTGGCGGCCCGCAAGCGCAGGGGAAAAATAGGGCCCAATGAAGATGATCCCCGCGCGTTTAAGCATTCGAAAATCGCGCAGCGCGGCACCGCTGTCCATAAATTGACTCCCGCGGAAATGCGGCAATACCGGGAAGGGGTGCTTAAAGGCCAGGAAGCGTACAAAGAAGCCCAACGCCGCACGGACCAAAAGCGCGTGGCGCTTTATTCGGAACAGGAAATGGTTGAACTTAAGCAAAAATACCATTTAAATACGCCTTTGGTCCAATCCCCTGCCATGAAGGACCCCAAATCTGTTCTGACCATGGAAGAAGAACTTGCCGCCAAAGCTGAGGAGTTAATGGCGCGTCATCCAGGGCAGGGGTTAACCATGCAAGAAACCAAGGAAATGCAGCAATATGCCCAGTCCATGTTCCCCCATCATTTTCAGAAAGTTGTCACGCCCGGCGCCAACAGCAAAGAGCGCGCTTTAATCCGGCAGAGGTTAATGCACAGCAGCGCTATCATCGCGCAAGCAAGTCTTAATGCTGCCCAGACCAGGCTATTGCTTGCCGCTGCTGCGCAAGGCATCGTGAATTTGCTGTGGAATTTTCAAAGTCCCCAGGAAATCACCGCGATGGCGCAGGCATTGGACCAGGGCCATGATCTGGATGCCACCCGTTATCAGGAAGAGTTTGCCCATTTTGACCGGCAATTGCAGGAGGCCCAAAAACGTTTCGATGCTCTATGCGCGGCGGGGGGATGCTTGGGGCTGGCGCATTTTTCTCCTGCCTTTTATCAGGACTTGGCCGCTGAAATTGCCGAAAAGAATGCCGGAATCACCGCCTTAAAAGCGCAATTGCAAACAAATAGACGTTCCAGCGATGCCGAAATCAGGAGATATCATCAAGACCGGAAAGCGATGGAAGATTTAGAGCTCATTGCGCGGGTCATATCCTTGGAGCCTTCACCGGAAGAATTCAACTATGGGCATTTTATTTATGAAGCCAGTTCTACGTATAGAAAGTATTTTGGCACCCGAATGGATCTTTTAAATGAAGCGGTGGCCCAAGGCGCTTTGGTGGATTATCCCTTGTATGGAGGCACCGGGGCCAGGGCTTGGGGGGGGAAAGTCAAAGGAGTTGTGCCTTTTCAGGCGGGCGATGAATCCAATATGACCTTATTAAAAGGGGCCATACGCAATTGGGCGGCCTTTCTTAAACGTTTTCCAAGCAAACGCAAAGCATTCATTAATCTGATGGTCAGCGCGTTTACCGAGGACGCCATCAAAGCGGTGTTAAATGGTTATCTTAAAGAAACGGGATTGGACATTCGCGCGGCAAAGCTCACGCCTCAAAGCATGAGGGAAGTGGTGAGGCCGACGGAGTTGGAATTGATGTTGAATCTGGCCTTGCAATCCACCGCGACACCGGCGGAATATGAAGAACTAAAGCGGGTCTACGACTAGTATAAACAGAAATCAAATGATGCCCTGCTGCAACAGCGGCAGGCCGATCCAGGCATTGTGCGCCCGGTGTATGAAGATGAGGGATTAAACCCATTGAATAAATACAATCCCAGCGTCAATTACGGGAGGGAATGACTTTAGGGACCGCTTCATTATTGGTGGAAGGCAATGGCCTGGCAATTGCGGTGGTGCGCAATGGTTCCAGTTTGGCGCAATTTGGCGGCGGGGACGCCAATTTGGCGGCGGGTGTCGGCCAGATCCTAAATAATGCGGAAAATAGGTTAGCGGTGGTCCAGTACGCAAACATAGCCGGCGGCAGCGATGTGGGCGGTGTGCTTGTGCGCAAGGTCAACGCGGACGGTACGCCTGGGGCGGTCACAACCGTAGAAGGAAGCCGCATGCAATTTATGGAGCGGGTCATATTCGAAGACGATCACACGGCGATTAATACCGGAACGGTGCTGTTGAATATAAAATTATTATGGAAAATTCTAGGATACGGGAGCCCCGAAGAATATTTGTTTGCTTCCAGGGAGCAAAAGCGAGAACGGGTGGCGCATTATATGAATCATGTTTGGCAGCGTTCCTATGTTCTGCGCATGCGCCAGGAAGAAAAGGTGGGAGAAAGGCATCAATGGCCTATTATCCAATCCGAAGTGGTTCTGCAATGGGTCTTGGAATGGGCCCAGGAGCAGGAAAATTTAGGTCTTGAGGCGGTAAAATACCAGGAAGTTTCCGCGGAGGTGGCCTATCAGGATCCGAAGACCCGTCAACAACTTGCCGATATGGTTGGCCGTTCCAATCCCAATGAGGGGCGGCCCATCCAGACTAAACTGCCTCCCGGAGAAGTGGAAGATGTTCATGTGACCGTCGCGGATCAATTGGTCTATGCCGGGCATTATATGCAGAATGGATTATTGCCTCAAGCCGCCCAGGCCCTGGCTTTGGCCAGGAGGTCTGTGCAGGACGGCATGCTGCCGGAAACCGAAAATAATATTTTATTAGCACAGATTGCGGCCCAAGAAGAAGGTTTACGCATTCAAGAAAGGGCAAGATTGCAAGGCGCCCTCCCGCAAACAACGCAGGAGCAGGAGGCTTTATTATTTTCATATATGGACGTTATGGAAAACCCTGATTTTAATATCTATGCGGCCGTGGGATTGGAAAAAGAGCCGGAGGGAATCAGGCCGCCGGGGGAGCTGGAAAAAATAAAGAACAGCATGTCCGAAATGTTGGGAGCACTTCGCGCGGCCATCGATGTGGCGGAGGGTTTATTGCAAAAACAGGTATTGCCTTTAATGGGGGCCATTAGGACAATTGCTGCCCGGGCACACATGTCCGATTCATTATTATTGGCCGTGGCTTCACGCATGGTCTTGACGGATGATATTGAAGGCACATTGCATTATTTTCGATTCTTGGAAGACCAATTGACCAATGCCCAGCGTGGCCATATCCGGAGCGTCATGCCTCGAGTGCCGGCGGATGGGCCGCTTAATCCTTTGCGTTTGGCATCGTTAAGGGCGGAACTTATTGCCATTTACGACCGGATCAATGATGCATTCCTGGAAGCAGAGGGAAGAATCAAAGCTTTTCGCACTTCCGGGCACCTCGCCAGGATATTTTCGGATAAAGACGCGACTTTAGATGATCCCGCCACCCCTTTGAAACAATCTCCCGTTATACGTGAAGATATTGTGGTGAATCCCGGCCGCGCCCAGCAACTGATCCAATTCGCTTTGCGTGGCGCAAAAATAGATATTCCTACCGGCTCCACCACCCTGGAAGGATGGCTCCAGGTGCTGGATATTATTGAACGCACTTTAATAAAAATGGACCTGCCGGACTTTATGAAAAAAGTGGCGGCACAGCGCATCCGCGTCCTTTCCAATGATGCCAGCGTGCGCTTGACCATAACCATGGATGGCCGGGTGGTCCCCTACAGCATGGAATACTCTCAACGTTTCCGCAGTAACCGGTGGTTTGATGCCAAAACATTGGTCCGGACGCATGGTAACCGGCGGGAAAATAAGGCCAGCCGGCTGGTCCTTTGGAACAGCATGATGAGATCATTCTTAAAAAATTTCTTCAATGAAGATTTGCCAAGAAAAATGTTGATCAGTACGATGCCTGGAACAACATACGAGGACGGCATTAAAGATCTGTTCTATTTCATCGACCAGCTTGAGGTCCGGGAAGAAGACATCGCCGATTTTATGACGCCCCAAGCCCAGGCCAATCTTTTAGATATTCAAGAAGGATTTTCTAAAGTGCTGCGACGGATGTTGGTCAATTATGACGCGAAATACCCGGCGGACGGCAAATGGCGTCAGCGTTTCAGGGAGATTTTTGAGACCAACGTGGAGGAAATATCGGGAGATTTAAATGCCAGGCAACCGTATAAAACCAAACGGGGCAAGGGAATTTCCGTTGAAGCCAAGACCGGGGGCAAGCGGCAGTTGAATGACACGGAATTCTTGTTTATGGCCATGGAACTTATGCTTACTAAAGAAAGCGCCGGCACGTATGGTTCCATTACGGCGGACCATTTGGAGCATGCCCGCGACAAAGATGACCGTTTGGCCGCGATGGGTGAAATTGTCATTAACCGTTTGTTCTGGATAGGAGTGCGGCAACAGGTGCGCAGGGATTTTGATATGGCAAGGGCCGAGGGGATTTTTCTTGACCAAAACGGCAACCCCATACCTTCATCCGAACGTGAAGGCCCGGGTTATTTAAATATGGTATTTGGCGGCGTATCTAAGATCAACTTTATTTCCGGTATGCTGCAAGACTGGCGCACCAGGGGGGAAGTCGTTATGGCCATTGGCGATAGTTTAAAAGACCAGGGAGATAATCCTTATTTATTATACCATCACATTACGCGTAATCTCAGCGGCCCCGTCGGCCATCTTAAGCAGGCTTTAATACAGCGGGCGAAGAAATCCCTTTCGGATAAAATCAGTGTGGCATGGGACGAGTCTTTTCATAGCGGCACGGTCTTCTTTAGGGGGGGCAATGACCAAGGCCGAACATGACCTATTGACTCAAACGGTCACGGAAATACAAAGTCCCCCGGGGATGGCCGATGCGGTCGAATTCTTGTACGCGCAATCGGATAAAGTACACGTTCAGCGCATTATTGACCGTTTTTTATTGGGGCCCCCCTTTGAAGCAGACTCTGAAGAATTAGAGAAAGTCATGAGCGCGGGGTTAAATCTTACGGGATACGGGTTTGCCACAGCCAACCCCTTTAATCCGGCCCGCCTTGAACGGTGGGGCCCGGCGGTTTTCTATGCCGTGGCCGGTTCGACTTTAGATGCCGTGGGTCAAAACTACATCATCCCTAAAAGCACACCCAATGACCCGTTAGGGGCGTCCCATCGAATTGTGCGCGCGACGATTGAAGCCATGAATGCGGGATTATATTCCGGAGGGGTCAAGATTCAAGTGCCTAATGATATGAAGACTTCGCGGGAAGGGGGCATTGATTTGCGCGCTCTTGGTGCCGGTATTAAGCGTAATGTCCCGGCAGTTCCTTTGTCAATCATCTCATTAACGCCTGTTATTTATTCTATCAAAGCTATCAATACACCAGCTGAATTTTTATTGATCTTGGGGCTTAATGGAAAAACGTGAATTATCGCTTGGGATTCTTTTTATCTTTTTGGCTGGTTGTTTGCGGCCCATGCCGGTTTATGCCCAATTTGTTTCTCTGCCAGCGCCGGGAGTACGGGTCGCTTTAAGTTCTGTATTTAGACCGCCGGTGCTTAAAGGCATTAAAGTCCATCCCGATAACCCGTTTCGTTTTGATTTTATTTTAGACGTAGGGGACGGGTCTCCCGTCCCAAATCAGGGCGGGGAAACCCCGCCCC
>JACQQW010000113.1 GCA_016206745.1 Candidatus Omnitrophota bacterium
GATCAGGACCTCGGTGATCCCCACCCGCCCCTGATAACCGGTATTGAAACATTTGGCGCATCCCTTGGGACGGTAAAAAATCAGATTGTGCCCCGGGGCCAGATCATGGACCCTGAATTGCGCGGCGGCTTCCGGCGTGATCGTATAGGCCTCCCGGCACTTGGGACATACCCGGCGGATCAGGCGCTGGGCCACAATGGCGTTGACCGAAGAACAAATTAAAAAAGGCTCGACCCCCATATTGATCATGCGGGTGATGGAGCCCGTGGAAGTCGTCGTGTGCAGGGACGTGACCACCAGGTGCCCGGTCAATGCCGCTTTCACCGCGATGTCCAGCGTTTGGGCGTCGCGCACCTCGCCGATAAGGATCACGTCAGGGTCCTGGCGCAGGATCGAACGCAGGCTGGCGGGAAACGTCAGGCCCACCTCAGGGCGGATATTGACCTGGTTAAACCCTTTCACCTGGAACTCGACGGGGTCCTCAACCGTAATGATGTTTTTGCCCGGCGAATCAATGTATTTTAAAATCGCATATAAGGTGGTCGTTTTGCCGCTGCCCGTCGGTCCGCAGGCCAGGACCATCCCGTGCGGCCGCCGGCAGCTTTCCTTGAGCCGTTCCAGGGCCTGGAGCTGAAAACCCAGCTTGTCCAAATCCAGCATTTCCAGGTTTTTATCCAAAACGCGCAAGACCACTTTTTCTCCCAAAGCGGTCGGCAGCACATTAACGCGGAAATCCACTTCTTTGCCGCGGTCGGTGACCGTGCGGAAGCGCCCGTCCTGCGGCAGGCGGTGTTCCGCAATGTCCAGGGTCGAAACCACCTTGATGCGCGAAACAATGGGAAAATGCAGCATTTTGGACATGCGGTCCATTTCCCGGATGATGCCGTCGACCCGGTAGCGCACCCGCAGGCTGTTCTCCATGGGCTCAATGAACACGTCGCTGGCCTTGGCCAGGACCGCCTGTTGGATGATGGTATTGGTCAAGGTGATGATCGGGGCCTCCTGCACGAGGCTCTCGATCTTTTGCTTGTCCATCGCCGGCGCAGACCCGACTAATTCCAGGTCCTCGGATTCTTTGATGTCTTTAAGGATTTCCGCCATCGTCGAGGACGTGTCCGATTCATACAAACGGTCAATGGCCGACCGAATGTCCTGCGGACGGGCAAGAATGGTATTGACGGACATCCCGCTTAGGGCTTTGACATTGTCAATGGCGAACACGTCCAAAGGATCGGACATCGCCACGGTCAATTGATTGCCGATGCACGCCAGCGGGACCAACTGATGGGTCTGGGCGGCGTCTTTGGGGACGAGCTTGACAACGGCAGGGTCCACCTTAAACGAAGCCAAATTGATGATGGGGATGCCTAAGCTTTCGCTTAAAACAATGCTTAACTGGTCTTGCGTTAAAAATTTTAACTTCACCAGAATACGGCTTAATTCCCCGCCGAATTTCTTCCGCTCTTCCAGCGCGCGCGCGAGGTCCTCGGGCCCCACCAGGCCGTCGCGCGTGAGGATCTCTTTCAGCCGTTCTGTGAATGATAGCATGAGCGCATCAGGGGGTTTCGTAATAACGTTTTATGGCATTTTTAATATCGGTCGCGGTGCTGACAAAAGATTGCACCACGCAGCCGGTAATGAGTTCCACGTCTTCCAGCGCCTGCACGTTTAAAGGGTTGGCCATCGCCAGGGTCAAACTTTTACCGATTTTGTCAATGGGGACCAGGCAGTACTGTTTGCAGACATTGATCGGGACCACAGCCGCCACGTCGGCGGCGATATCATAATTGGACAATGGCAGATAGGGAAACCCGTACTGGCAGGTCAGGGCCTGGACAATGTCTTCTTCCGTGGCGTATTTTAAAGCGATCAGGGCCTCGCCCAAAAGCAGGCCCTTCGCCTTCTGGAATTTCAAGGCTTCATCCAGCTTAGCACGGGTAATCAACCCCCGCTCAATGAGGATTTCACCCAATTGCTTGTTGACTGTTTTGCGAAAACGTTTCATTTTTAAATGAGTCCCTGACTTGGCGAATTTATACGGAATTGGCTGCGGCCCAGCAGACAATTCCGTATGCCATAATTTAATATAATAACCCAAACCTGGATTGTCCAGCGCTGCGTTAACTTTTAAATCCAGAGGACTTTTATGTCGGAAGGTAATTTGCGGAATTCCTTGTCACCCGTCAATACCGGACAATTTTCCCGCTTGGCCAGGGCCGCGGCGAAACAATCGGCGTAAGAAAGCGCATATTTGGATTTGAGCCGCGCGGCATCCATGGTCAATTCCTGGTCTACGGCAGCGACATCCACGGATAATTCCTCAATCACAATAAGACAATCCCTGGCCTTTTGTTCGCCTTCCGCGCGGGCAATGGAATAATAAATTTCTCCCCAATTGATCAGGGACAACACAATTTCGCATTCATTTTCCTGCGCCTTGAAGATCCACTCCACTACTTTCTTTGAACCTGCCTCGCGCAAAAAATAGACCATAAAAGCATAACTATCAAACACAATCTTAGGCATATTAACCATCCCGCCGGCGCTCTTTCAGAAGCACCTTGAGGGCGGGTGAACCTTTTTTGAGCAAGCCATGGCCGTATTCGACAATATTTTCTTTGATCGGTTTTAGGATAATTTCCCCCTCCCGGTCAAAAACAGCGACCCTCGATCCTTTATTAAGGTGATACTTCTTCCTCATGACAGCCGGAATCAAAACCTGACCTTTAATGGTGGTCTGCGTAACATGCATGAGAACCCCCTTTTCTTAAGAAAGTAATACTTTTCGTTAAAAAGTATAACATGCGCGCAAAATAATGCAAACATAATTTTAGAACTCGGGACGGGATGGGTGGGGACGCTAAAACATGGTCCTTCTTTTGCCCAGATTCAACAGAAAACCGAACATCACGGCAAAGACGATCAATGAGGTGCGGCCGTAGCTGACCAACGGCAATGTGATGCCCACCACCGGGAACAGGCCCATGACCATGCCGATGTTGATGATCACCTGCAGGGCAAAAATACCGACGATCCCAATGGCCGCCTGCTGCCCGAACCGGTCTTTGTTCCGGACGGCGATCTGTAAACCACAGGCAATAAGGACCGCGCAGCAATACACCAGCAACGCCCCGCCCAACAACCCCCATTCCTCGCCTACCACCGAAAAAATAAAGTCCGTGTGCCTCTCCGGCAGGAAATTCAATTGGTTCTGCGAACCGGCCAGCCATCCTTTACCCAGCAATTGACCGGAACCCACGGCAATTTTCGACTGAATGATCGTATACCCCGCGCCCAAAGGGTCATGATTAGGGTCAATGAATACCAGGAGACGGTCACGCTGATAAGGCTTAAGAAAATGCCAGCCAAACGGGACGCAGGCCGCCAAAAACAGCATAAAGGCCGCAAAGACTTTGGAAGAAATACCGCTCATATATAACATGACGGTAAAAATACCAAAGACCATGATGGCAGTGCCCAAATCAGGCTGCTTGAAAATCAAAAATATGGACAGGCCGGTCAAAGAAAACGGCCAAAGCAAGTCTTCCACAAAATCGCGCAGAGAATTCTTAAAATCAAATGAAAGGCGCGGCCGGCGCTGGCTGAAATAACGGGCCAGCATCAAAATCACCGCTAATTTACTCAATTCCGACGGCTGAAAA
>JACQQW010000117.1 GCA_016206745.1 Candidatus Omnitrophota bacterium
GATGTCTTTTTGGATTTGGGCAATCAGGGCTTGGGGAGAAGGGAAGGTTTGCTCTTGGCGGATGGGTTGGATGAATTCGACCTCAATAGTCTGGCCGTACAGATTGCGGTTAAAATCAAAAATATAGACTTCCAAATGCAGCTTTGGTTTTTTGGTCTTAAAGGTCGGGCGCAGCCCTAAATTGGCCGCTCCTTTGAGCGCTTGGCCCTTCCATTTTATGCGAACGGCATAAACGCCATGCGGCGGTACAATGTCACACTCATAATGGACATTGGCAGTGGGATACCCTAAATTTCTGCCGCGGCCGCTGCCTTTAACGACTTTACCCAAAACGGAAAACGGACGGCCCAAAAGCCTGCGGGCGCCGCTCAAATCACCCGCGGCAATGAGCCGGCGGATGCGCGTACTGCTGATCGCCTCCCCGCCGTCCATCAATGCCGGCACCGCCTGCATGTGATATTCATACACGCCGGACAATCGCTCAAAAAGCTTTACATCCCCGGCCCGGTCGCGGCCAAAACGGAAATCTTCTCCGACGAAAATGGCCCGCGCGCCCAGGCCTCTAATAAGCGTATCACGGACAAAATTCTCCGGTTCAATACCGGCAAACTTCCTGGTGAAACGGATGACCACACAAATATCAACACCCAAATCCTCCAATAATTTCATGCGATGGGCAAAAGACACCAGATAACCTAATTTCACTTCCGGTTTAAGCACATGGGCCGGGTGCGGGAAAAATGTGATCACCAGGCTTTTAGCTTTCAATGCTTCTGCTTTGCGCAGCATGCGCTTGAGCAAATACTGGTGCCCCCGGTGCACGCCGTCAAAAATACCGATCGCCGCGCAGGCATTGCTGATTTTAATTCTTCCAGTTTCTGATACAACCTTCATTGAGTCTCTCTAATGTTACGGCCTGCGCAATGTCAAACGGCCCGACTTTGGTGCGTTCGATCTGGCATATGCAGGCGCCACACCCCAAGACATCGCCTACGTCCTGTGCGAGCTGGCGCACATAGGTTCCTTTGGAACAGGACATAAAGAATTCCACGTCCGGCAATCCGAATTTTAAAAGCTTCAATTCATCGATGCGCACTTTGCGCGCGGTACGCGCCACCTCTTTTCCCTGGCGGGCCAGTTTATACAAACGCTCGCCCTGGTGTTTGACCGCGGAAACCATGGGCGGCATTTGTTCGATCTCGCCGGTAAAACGTTTAAACGTCTCTTCCACTTGGACCAGATCAATGCCGGCATATGGTTTTTCCTCCAGCACATTGCCCATGATGTCTGCCGTCGTGGTTTTCAATCCTAAACGCAATGTGGCGCGATAGGCCTTGTCAAAGGCCACGAATTTGTCAAACAGCTTGGTCGACTTGCCTAACAAGATGACCAAAACGCCCGTGGCCATGGGATCCAGCGTGCCGGCATGGCCGACGCGGCGCATATTAAATTTACGGCGGACAAATCCGACCACGTCATGGGAGGTGATCCCGGCCGGTTTATTGATGATCAGTATTCCTTGCTTTTCCATTATTTGTTTTCCTTCAACTGCCGCGAAATTGCAGCCACGATTTGTTTTTGAGCAGCGGCCAGCCCTGCATAGACCTTGCCTCCGGCCGCCTTCCTGTGCCCGCCGCCATTGAACTTCAAAGCAAGCTTCGCCACATCGAAATCCCCCTGGCTGCGCAGATTAATGCGGGTCTCTTTCGAATTGATTTCAGTCAGGATCACCACCACTTCAATGCCCTCGACGGAACGCAAAAAAGTAAACAGCTTTTCTTTCAAATCAAAGGACCTGGAAAACGCCGCATTGACCTTCTGCGGCAGGGGCACGCAATAGGCCTGGTGATTGAGCAATAATCTGGCGCTGTGGACCACCTTGGTAAAGAGCTGAATGTCTTTTACCGGGATGCCGACGTACAGACGCTGGTATAATTCCTGCGCCTTGATCCCAAAGGCCATCAATGCGGCAATAATGGCATGGGTCCGGGCGCTGGTGTTTTCAAAACGGAACGATCCGGTGTCCGTCATGATCCCTGCATATAACAACAGGGCCAGATTTTTATTCAAACGGCACCGCGCCGCTTTCAACAATTCAAAAAGGATTTCACAGGTCGAGGAAGCATTGCCGGTGATCAACCGGACATCGCCGAAACGGTCATTGGTGATGTGGTGGTCGATGTTGAGGATGGGTTTATGATCTGACAGGAACTTGCGCGCCTTTCCCGCGCGATTGAGGTCTCCGCAATCCAGCACAATGGCCGCGTCATAATCCAACACCTTCACCGTGGAGGCCTTGTTGAATAATTGGGCCTGCGGTAAAAATCCAAGCCATTGCGGCAAAGCGTCCTCATTGATCACCTGCACTTTCTTGCCCATTGATTTCAAAAACAATGCCATGGCCAATGCCGAAGCCGCGGCGTCCGCATCGGGTTTAAGGTGCGTGGTGATCAAGAATTTCCGGTGCCGCCGCAAAAAATTTAAGGCCTGTTTTATGTTCTTCATCCGCTTCTCCATTTAATTCTTTAACTTTTTAATTTCTTCC
>JACQQW010000111.1 GCA_016206745.1 Candidatus Omnitrophota bacterium
AGAATCCATGAAATTGATCAAATATTTTCTGGCTTCCATGACTGTGCCGGAGAAAGACCTCTGGGTGAATCTTTCTCCGTATGAAAAAGACCGCATGGTTGCCTCTAATTTGGGACAGACCGCCATGGGCCGCGACATGCTGGCGCAGGATTATATCCTCAAACAATTGACCGCTTCCCTCATTTATCCGGAAAAAGGTCTGGGCAAGAAATTCTGGGACAGGATATATGCTAAGGCGCAAGCCATGTACGGGAGTAAAGAAGTCCCGGTGAATACATTTAACAAAGTATGGATTGTGGCGGACAAAGCCGACGTATTTGAACGCGCCAATGTCGCCTATGTGGTGGGCGCGCACTTGAAGGTGATGCTGGAGGAGGATTACCTGGCTCTTGGGAAGAACGCGAACGGGGGACATGAACCGCAAGCCCGAAGGGATCGGTTCGTGTCCCCTGAAAAAAGCGCAATCCATTCTCTAGGATCCCAAATCATCCGCGAAGTGATCATCCCTGAAATCGAGAAAGAAGTCAATGAGGGAAAGAACTTCGCTCCTTTGCGTCAAATGTTTTATTCCATGATTTTAGCCAGCTGGTACAAAATGGCGCTCAAAGATTCCCTCCTGACCCAAATCTACGGCAATCAAAGCAAAGTCAAAGCCGGCGTCAATGCGCCAAACCAACAGGAGAAGGACCAAATTTTTCAACGTTATTTACAGGCGTATAAAAAGGGTGTGTTTAATTACATTAAAGAAGAAAAAGAACAGGGCGCCCGCACCGTTCCCAGAAAATATTTCTCCGGTGGGCTAGGGGGTGTTTCAGCAATTGCCCAGAGCTCATACAGTTTATTCAGTTCCTGAAGATTTTGCATTAACCAGTAATACGAATCTGGTCCAGGTTAGCGGGCCGGTGATTATCATGCATAGAGCTGATGCAGCGATGGATGCCGATTATTCAGATAAAAACGATGATGATGAAGAAGAAATTGAACTGTCCCCATTTATGGAGCGATTATATGAGGAGATATTTACAGATTTTACAAGGTTCCTCTAATGTAAAGATTACTTTGCCTGCACTGGTTTCTAATTTATCTGAGATTACCTCTAGGCTTTATGCTACCCGCGCAGATGGTACTTTTGGGTTGATGTCTTTAAATGAATTAAGCGACAGAACAATAACCGGGCTTCATCAAAATGATTCGATCCTGCAAGGCTTGAGGTTATTTGCCGGATTGATGGATCTAAGAATGATCAAGCCATTAGCGGTCCGTTTAGCCATTAATCAAAAGTATGTCAATTACATTAGCCTGTTGGCCCAGGCCCGCATACTTCATTTAGACTTTCCCGACATGTCTCCAGAGGCGCAAAAGTTATTGGAATTATTTAGAGAGCAATGGATCATTGATGCAAATAATAAATTGATTGATGCGGCGATGGTGAACAAACCGGCCATTCAAGAAGCCTTGGCAGATCAAGCATCAGTGGCCGCCCGGACACAGGGCGGTATCGACTTCAACCGCGCGCGGATCAACCGGCGCAAGGAAGGGCCGGGGGTGGTGATGACATTCGACCAAAGCATGATCGCGCGCATTAAGCGGGATGGTTTTGACGGCCTGGATTTTAGGATAAATACAATCGTGCCACTGCCCATCATGGACCTGCGCCTTCTGCTGGGGTTGAAGCCGCAGGAAGAAGAACGTCAAAAGTTTGAGGGGGTTTAGTGGTTTTGGAAATAATAGAACCAGCGTCCAGCGTTGGGCTTTGCCGAAGTGAGCCTCATTTTTTCCAATGGACG
Organism: Candidatus Omnitrophota bacterium; assembly: GCA_016206745.1. Lineage (GTDB taxonomy): Bacteria > Omnitrophota > Gorgyraeia > Zapsychrales > Fredricksoniimonadaceae > JACQQW01. Next base: position 1,788 of record JACQQW010000111.1, read on the forward strand.
CCGGGTCCTTTCTCTCGATGTTGAAATAATTTTTTGTTGGATCTACCAAACAGTTTCAACACGGTATTGCCTAATTAGAGGGTCAATGGTTAGAATGGGCAATCGTTCTATTTGGGCTTGGGAGACGAGCATGCGGTCGAAAGGATCGCGGTGCAAAGCGGGCAGTTTTGCCACATGCAGGGCATGAGTAATGGAAATCGGCAAACTTTCCATTCCATTGCGCGCAAGTTGCTCCGGAATAAAACGTTCAGGAGTCTGTGGAATGTGTAACCGTCCCAGCTGGGTTTTAATGGCGATCTCCCAGCCGCAGGCGGCGCTGAAAAAGAGCGTATTGCTCTCGTCGCGTATCACAGCCTCAGCCCGGGCGGATAATTTGGGGCTGTCGATGATCCACCAAAGGAAAACATGGGTGTCGAGAAGGATTTTCATTGCTCAAAGGAATTAAGGACATCTTCGGGTAATAGCGCGTCGAAATCCGGGGACATGGATACCAGCGTTTTCGCGCTTCCTGCTTTTCTGGTAGTACGCGCCTTGGCAATTGCGGTCAAACGGGCGACAGGCGTGCCGGCCTTGGCAATAATGATTTCCATGCCGTTTTGAACCTCCGCCAGCAGTTGAGAAAAATGGGTCTTGGCTTCATGGATATTGATTTGTTTAGTCATGGATTTTCCTCCTTTTTACTGCCTACTCTAAGTATAGACTAAGTCCTGGACT
>JACQQW010000112.1 GCA_016206745.1 Candidatus Omnitrophota bacterium
CCCTTGGCGGGGAGGGTTAGGGAGGGGGGAATTAAGAGGTGAAACAATGGGTTTATTGATTAAGAATGGCATTATCGTCAATGCTGATCAGATGTCGGACAAGACGCAGGATATTTTGTGTGTAGACGGAAAAATTGTTCAAATCACCCCCTCCCTAACCCTCCCCGCAAGGGGGAGGGAAACATCTGCAGGGGAGGGAAACATTGTGATTGACGCCAAAGGCAAAAAAGTCCTGCCCGGGCTTATTGATATGCACGTGCATTTGCGCCAGCCAGGGCGGGAAGACAAGGAAACCATTGAAACCGGTTCCCGTGCCGCGGTCAAAGGCGGATTTACGTCGGTGTTTTGCATGCCTAACACTAATCCTGTCATTGACAATGCCATGGTGGTGGAATTTATCATCCGCGAGGCGGCGCGCGTGGGGTTATGCAACGTGTATCCGATCGGCGCCATTACCAAGGGCCAAAACGACCAGGAATTGACCGACATGGCGGAGCTCAAAGCGGCCGGTTGCCTGGCTTTGTCCGACGACGGCAAGTCCGTGCTCAACAGCCGCCTTTTCCGTTTGGCCATGGAATATGCCGGGATGCTCGGCCTTTTGATCATTGAACATTGCCAGGACCCGCTGTTGACCGCCGGCGGGGTCATGAACGAAGGGGAAGTTTCGACGAGGATAGGGTTAAAAGGCGATCCCGGCATCGCCGAAACGGTGACCGTTGCCCGCGACATTGAAATCGCCCATTACCTTGATGCCCGTGTCCATTTGGCGCACATGTCACTGAAACGTTCCATGGACCTTGTCCGTTTTGCCAAGTCGCAGGGCATTAAAGTCACGGCCGAGGCCTGTCCGCACCATTTCACTTTGACCGACGAGGCCTGCGCCGCGTTTGATGTTTCCACGAAAGTCAATCCACCCCTGCGTTGTCAAGAGGACGTGGAGGCCGTCAAGGCGGCCATTGCGGACGGGACCATTGACTGCATCGTGACCGACCATGCCCCGCACACCAAAGAAGACAAGGAAGTCGGCTTTGACGGCGCGCCGTTCGGGTTGATCGGCCTGGAGACTTCTTTAGGGCTGACGATCAAAGCATTGGTCAAACCGGGAATCATTGACTTACCCCAAATGGTTGATAGAATGTCTGCTTCTCCCGCGCGCATTATGGGACTAAGAAATAAGGGTGTCATTGAACAAGGTTTTGACGCGGACATCACCATCATCGACGAAAATAAAGAATGGACCGTCACGCCGGAAGGGTTTGTTTCCAAATCTAAGAATTCGCCGTTTATCGGATGGGCATTGACCGGCGCGGTGGAGCATACCATTTGCGGCGGTAAGATTGTTTATCAAGCGCCCGTAGCCTAATGGATAGGGCAGCAGCCTCCGGAGCTGCTGGTGCAGGTTCGAATCCCGCCGGGCGCGTTTTTAAATATGCCTGAACTCCCCGAAGTTGAGACCATACGCCGCGATTTAGAGCGCGGCATCCGCAATAAAACCATTGTCCGTGTCCACGTCCTTGATAAGCGCGTGCTCCGCCAGCCGCAGGCAGATTTCATCCGCCGTTTGGAAGGCCAAATGGTCCGTTTGGTCGAGCGCCGGGGCAAGGCCTTGGTTTTGACGCTTGGATCGGGCGAGTATTTGGTCGTGCAGGTGATGATGACCGGGCAGATGGTCCTAAACGGTGCCGCAAATCCCCATACGAGGGTGAAATTCGAAATCTCAGGCGGGGATGGCCTTTTGTATAATGACCAGCGCGTGTTCGGTCAATTGCGCGTGGTCAAAGATTTGCGCGAAGTAAAATATTTTCAGATTTTAGGCCCTGAACCGTTCACGCAGAATTTCAGCGAAGAGTACATTGCCGCGTATTTGAAGAAAAGCAAACGTCCCATCAAGAACATTTTGCTCGACCACACCTTTGTCGCGGGGGTGGGCAATATTTATGCCTGTGAAATCCTTTTCCGCTGCCGCATCAGCCCCAAACGGCGTGCCCACCGTATTAAACCTGCTGCCGAAGTGCCGGTATTGCGCGCGCAAACAATCGCGGTATTAAAAGAAGCCATTGCCTTGCGGGGGTCTTCCATGCGCAATTACCGCGATGGGGCCGGGCAAAAAGGCGCATTCAGCCGGCGCCTGCGGGTTTATGCCAAAGAAAACGGCCCCTGCTCGATTTGCCGCAATCCCATTGCCCGCATTGTCC
>JACQQW010000006.1 GCA_016206745.1 Candidatus Omnitrophota bacterium
ACTCCCCCTAGCCCCCTCTTCAAAAAAAGAGGAGGGAAAATTGTTAAATTTGATATTATTGTATAAGGGATGCAAAACTAGGACAAGCGAAATTTCTAACCCCTTTTTAACAATGCGAACATCTTTTTCTTATACGCTTCCACCCCCGGCTGGTCAAAAGGGTTGACCCCCAGCACATAGCCGGAAATGCCGCAGGCTTTCTCGAAGAAATAATACAAATGGCCCAGATGGACGGCATCCGCCTTGCACACAGTGATGGTCATATTGGGCACGCCGCCTTCAAAATGGGCGGCGGCCGTGGCTTCATAGGCTTTTTTATTGATGAAATCGAGGCCTTTACCCGCCACATAATTAAAACCGTCCAAATCCTGCGGATCAGCAGGGATGGCCGCATCCTGTTGAGGTCTCTCCACCGCAATAAACGTTTCAAATACAGTCCGCTCGCCGTCCTGCATCCATTGCCCCATGGAATGCAGGTCGGTGGACAAAATAAGCGATGCCGGGAAAATGCCTTTATGGCCCTTGCCTTCGCTTTCCCCAAACAATTGTTTCCACCATTCCGCTACATAAAACAGGTTGGGATAAAACGAAGACAGCACCTCGATCTTTTTTCCCTTGCCGTACAAAATATTGCGCAATGCCGCATAGCGATAACAGGCGTTGTTGTCCAAATCCGGCGCCGCATATTCGCTTTGGGCTTTACGGGCGCCTTCCATCACACTGAATATATCCACCCCGGCCAAAGCCAAAGGCACCAACCCTACGGGGGTCAACACGGAAAAACGCCCGCCCACATCATCGGGGATGGTAAAGGTCCGAAAGCCGTTCTTTTGGGCAATGGCGCGCAAGGCCCCTTTTTTTTCGTCGGTGACGCAAATGATGCGTTTCTTCAATTCTTCCGCGCCGTATTTAGCTTCCAGCATTTTTTTCACCACCCGAAACGCCAGGGCCGGCTCGGTCGTGGTACCGGACTTGGAGATGACCACCACGGTCACGCGCTTGTCCTGGATGGTCTGCAGCAAATGGTGCAGTTGGTCGCTGGACATATTATGCCCCGCGTAATACACCGGCAATTTGGAAATGCCGCCTAAAAACTCCAGCGAGGCCCGGATGCCTAAATACGACCCCCCGATGCCGATCGAAACCAGGTAATCCGACTGGTCCTGCACTTCGGCGGCCAATTGGCCGAGTTCTTTAATAAAACTGTCGGAAATGCGGGAAGGCAAATCCAGCCAGCCGGTAAACTCCGCGCCTTTGCCTTTACGGCCGTGCAGATCCTCATGGGCTTTATACAGGGCAGGCACAATGCGTTCAATATCGCGGTCCTGGACGGACTCTTTGAGATAATGCGCATCAAACTTGATCATAGTTTCGCGGTCACAGCTTTGGCGGGTCCCTTGCCTGGTTCTTTACCCGGATCTTTGGCTGGATCTTTGCCGGATGGCTGCGGTTTAGGCATGGCTTGCAAAGAAGAGGCCGCATTATCGCCGGTGTATTCTTTACGGCCGATCAATGCCCCCTCTTTATTATACTGTTCTTCAACGGAAACCTGGCCGTTGTCGGCGTAGGTCAATACCGTGCCGTTAATGACCCCGTTTTGATAACTTGAAATTTGTTTCGGGCTGCCGTTTCTATAAAAAACTTTTTTATCTCCGTGCAGCCTGCCCTCTTTATAGTACCAGACACTTTCCAGCCGGCCATTGTCATAATACCGTTTACTCAAGCCATCTAAATTATTGTCCTCATACGCCGATTCAACCTGCAGGCTGCCGTTTTCATAATAGGCCTTGCTGGGGCCCTCACGTTTGCCGCCTAAGTAGGCGGTGATTTCCTTTAATGCGCCGGAGGGGTAAAATGTTTTCACGTCTCCGTCCAGCTGGCTGGTTTTATAATGTTCTTCCCTTAAAAGCACATTGTCACGGTCAAAGACCTGCCATATGCCGTCGGCCGGCGGTTTATTGGCCGCATGGGCCGGCATGGACAGGAAGGTCAAAAACAGCGCTAAAGCAGGGAACATATTTCTCATAACAATCTCCTTAGGAAATCGACTCGTCGATAATGGCGCCGGCCAGGACCACATCCCCGTCATAAAAAACGGCGCTTTGGCCGGGCGTCACCGACTTTTGAGGTTCGGCAAATTCAACCCGCACCCCATGCCCATCCACCGGGGTCACGCGGGCCCTGACTTCAGGAGAATTATACCGGATACGGGTCAGCACTTCCACCGTTGTTTGAGGAATTTCCATGCTCACCCAATTCACCTCTTTGGCCGTAAAACCTTTGGCGTATAATTTGTCCAAATTGCCCACATGCACGGCATTGGCCGCGCGGTCAATTTTATAGACATAAACAGGATGTCCCAAAGCCAGCCCCAGTTTGTCGCGCTGGCCGATCGTGTAGTAAGCCAGGCCTTTGTGTTCACCGAC
>JACQQW010000114.1 GCA_016206745.1 Candidatus Omnitrophota bacterium
ATTTTTTATATAAAAAAGAAGTGTTCCCTGATTGTAAAGCGATTTTGACCGAGACCCCCCGGCTTTTGGGGACGGACAACCGTAAAATGAGCAAAAGCTATGGCAATACCATTAATTTGTCCGATACTCCCCAAGATGTTGCCCAGAAGACCGTCAAAATGATCACAGACCCCCAACGCATACGGATGTCCGATCCCGGTCGTCCCGAAGTCTGCAATGTCTATAGTTATTACACATTTTTTACCCCGCAGGACGAACAAAAAGCGGCGCATCACTGGTGTTCCAATGCTTTGAAAGGCTGTGTTGATTGTAAGAAAAATTTGAGTTCTTATATTGAGCGGGATTATATAGGTCCCATCCGCGAGAAACGGGCGCAATTGGAGCAAAAAAAGGATTATATTAAAGATGTTTTAAATGATGGGGCCCACAAAGCCCGCGCGATCGCCCAAAAAACCATGGCCCAGGTGAGGGAGGCGATCTACACATGAGTTATAAAATCCAATTGGAAAAATTTGAAGGCCCTCTGGATCTTTTATTGTATTTGATCAAGAAGAACGATATCGACATCTGCGACATCCCCATTGCCCAAATCACCGACCAGTACATGGAATATATCGGCATGATGAAAATGCTGGACCTGGACATTATCGGGGATTTTTTGGTCATGGCCGCGACTTTGATGCAGATCAAATCCAGGATGCTGCTGCCGCCGGACCCGTTGGCGGCGGAGGAACATTTTGATCCGCGGGACGAGCTGGTGCAGCGCCTGCAGGAATACCAGCAATTCAAGCGGGTGGCGGAAGAATTGAAAGCCAAAGAGACCAGCCGCCAGAATTTGTTCACGCGCATCATCGATGAAGAGCAGTTGGACCAGATTAAAGAAGAATCCCGGGAAGTATTTTTTGAGGCCACACTGTTTGATTTGATCAATGCTTTAAACGCGGCGCTGAAAAATGTTCCCGCGCAAAAAACTTATGATATCAAAGCGGAAGAATACACCGTCGAAGGGAAAATACACGCCATTTTTCATTTATTGCTGGAGCGCGGGCGGTTGACTTTGCTGGAACTGTTCGGCAAAGCTTCCGGCAGGTCCGAGATGGTGGTTACTTTTGTCGCCATTCTGGAGTTGATCCGTCAAAAAGAAATCGTGGCCATCCAGCGCCGCCAGTTTGAAGACATTGAAATCATGCGCAATATTGTGCATGAAGTTCCGGTGGAATAAGAGTATGGAAGAAATCAACCGCCTGGTCCTGACGCAGGAAACGGAAGAAGACCATGTGGTCGGCTTGTCCCTGCGGCCCCGGCGTTTGATCGATTTTGTGGGACAGAAGGACGTAAGCGCGGGGCTGGGGGTTGCCATTGCCGCGGCCCAAAAACGCGGCGATCCGCTGGAACACACACTTTTTTCCGGCCCGCCCGGTTTGGGGAAAACTTCCCTGGCGCACATCGTCGCCCATGAAATGAACGCCCGCATCACCGTGACCTCAGGCCCTGCCATTGACCGGGCCGGTGATTTTATCGGCATTTTGACCAATCTGGAAAAAGGCGACATCCTTTTTATCGACGAGATCCACCGCTTAAGCAAGGCCGTGGAGGAGTTTCTCTATCCGGCCATGGAGAATTTCAAGATTGATTTTATCGTCGATAAAGGGCCGTATGCCAAGACCGTCAATTTTAACCTTAAACCGTTTACTTTGATCGGGGCCACCACGCGCAGCGGCCTGTTGACCACGCCTTTGCGCGACCGTTTCGGGATTTTGTATCACCTGGAATTTTACGGTGAACAAGAACTGGCGCGCATTGTGGGGACATCCGCCCGCAAGCTGGGCGTGGACGTGGACCATGAGGCCCTGCTGGAAATCGCCCGCCGCAGCCGCGGCACCCCGCGCATTGCCAATCGCCTGTTGCGCCGGGTCAGGGATTATGCCCAGGTCAAATCCGGCGGAAATTGTGTCAATACGGCCATTGTCCATGAAACCATGGCGGCCCTGGGGATTGACGGCCAGGGCCTGGATGATTTAGACCGGCGTTTATTGGGAATTATCAAAACCCATTATGCCGGCGGGCCGGTCGGCATCGAAGCGCTGGCAGCGACGCTCAATGAAGAGCCGGACACCCTGGTGGATGTGGTGGAGCCGTATTTATTG
>JACQQW010000115.1 GCA_016206745.1 Candidatus Omnitrophota bacterium
AGAGGGGGTTGGGGGGAGTTTGAAGTTTATTTTATTTCTGCTGGGCTTTTGCGCGGTGGTCGTTTATGTGAATTATCCTGATGTGATTGAAAATTTGAAAAGCTGTTGGGAATATGTGCGCATCAGCGGGCAATATAATCATTTTTTTTACAATCAAAAAGTTTTGGCGCAATGGCTGCCGCATTTTGATTTAAAAGACACGCGCGGGGGATGGGTGTGGATCATAAAATATTTTATGCTGATGATGCCGCTGCTTTTTCCCTTATATATAGCGGGTGTGGTTTATGTGTTGCGCCGGGCATTTTCCCCAGGTACAGTCTTATGGGTGGTTTTAAGTTTCCTTCCGCCGGTGCTGGCGGAAATCAAAGGGGTGGCGCAATATGGGGCGAATTATTTTCCGGCCATGTTTGGATTTATTATGCTGATGGGTTACGCGGCCTCTGTTTTTATCCGGGACCCGTTATGGCCGCGCTTGCGCATGTGGGCCCTCATCGCGGCCGTGGTGTATGGTTTAGGGAACGGATATGTCTTTGCCAATGATATTTATCCTTCCCGGATGGCCACAACATTTATTTCACGTTTTATCGAGCGCCAGGGCAGCAAGGATGTTTATACATTCCGCACCCATCCTTTGCGGCGCAACATCGTCGATCATTTAAATCCCCGCGCGCTCAAAGAAATTACATTCATCCCCATCGACAGCGTGGCCCAGGCCTCTTCCGGACACATCCTTTTGCCGCCGCCCGGTACGGACAGCATTTACCGCGGGTCCAACGGCGATTACAATGATTTTGACGATGACCTGGTGCTCAATCAGATCATACGTCAGGGGAAATTAGCGGACTATGCCATTGCTTCCTTTAAGACCCTGGGTTCCAGTTTGATCTGGGGCCAGGAAGAGGAAATCCTGGCCTACCGGTATTTGATGCTCAACCAGTTCCCCCGCCGGGACCTCACCCGGGCCTGGATTTTAGACGCGCAGAAAATACAAAAAGACCGCGGTTTATTTCTTCCGACGGAGGAAGACCTTTTTTTATACCGCAATCATGTGCGCAATATCGGCACCCAAACGCGCCAGGTGATGTATACGGGTTATCAGGGGGCTGTGGGCAAGGCCACGCGGCTTAAGGGGATCGCGGCGCGGGTCTTTAAAATGGGCGACCCGCAGGACCATTTAAGGGCTTTTGTATTCAGGGTCGATGACCGGCAGCCCATGTGGCTGCCGTATGCGCCCAATTTTATTTCCCAGCCGCTGTCTGCTTCCGCCATAAGTAATTCCCCGGCGGGCGAAGGGGCCATTTTTACGTTTGATCCGCCATTGGAACTGCGCAAGGGCGCTTTTTCCGTGGTCATTTACCGGGACGGCAAGGAGAGCGACAGGGATTTCTACCGCGTCTACGCCGACGTCCTGGGGCGAATGGAGGAATAAATGGAACAGGCTTTATATAATACCCCTTTGGTGGAGGAGCACATTGCCCTCGGCGCCAAGATGGTCGGTTTTGGCGGCTGGAACATGCCTTTGCAATATGAGGGCATTCTTGCCGAATGGGACCATAACCGCAAGACCTGCTCAGTGTTCGATTGTTCGCACATGGGGGAATTTCTGATCAAAGGGGACGCAGTCAAGTCTGGCCTGGACCACATCGTCACCCAGACCATTGCGGACATGCCTTTAAAGACTTGCCGTTATGGAATGATGCTCAATGCCCGGGGCGGGGTCATCGATGATTTGATTGTTTACCGCAAAGCTGCCGATGAATGGATGATCGTGGTCAATGCCGCCAATATCGAAAAGAATGCCCGGCATTTTAAGGCCAACCTGACATCAGCGGCGCAGTTTACCGATATTTCGATGGCCATGGCCAAACTTGATGCGCAGGGCCCGTTATCCCGCGATGTGTTAATGCCTTTGGTCCCGGACATTAAGAAGTTAAAATATTATAGTTTTGATGAATTCATGGTTTTGGGACAGCGGTGTTTGATCAGCCGCACCGGCTACACCGGCGAGCTGGGCTATGAAATTTACTGCGCCTGGGACCAGGCGCGCGCCATTTGGCAGGCCCTTTTAAAAGACCCGCGGGTCAAACCCACCGGCTTGGGCGCGCGCGATGTCCTGCGCATTGAAGTGTGTTATCCGCTCTACGGCCATGAATTGGACGAACATATTTCTCCGCTGCAGGCGGGTCTTGGAAAATTCATCGATTGGAACAAGGATTTTATCGGCCGTAGTCCGTGTGAAGCGCACAAAGCGGTGGGAGCCGGGCGCGCCTTGGTTTGTATTGTAAGCGACACCCGCCGTTCGCCCCGGGCGCGGCATAAAACTCTTAATGAGTCCGGCCGTATGA
>JACQQW010000118.1 GCA_016206745.1 Candidatus Omnitrophota bacterium
GGACAATGCCGGAGAGTCCGCTGTAAAACAGTTTAAACATTCCCTGCCGGGGATACTGCTTATGAAACAAGTCTTGCAGGCGTTCCAAAGCGATGTCCCAGGCCGGCCGCGCAGGAACGGATACGGATGGTTTTATGGAAGGTTTAAGGCGCCGGCGATAAAAATAGCACCATAGGGCGGCTATAATACAAATAGCCGCCGCAAAGAACAATAACCACCCTATATGAACCGGCATGTCCACCGGCGGTTTGACGTCTTTAATGTCGTCCATACATTCTATTGCCTTCTGCGCCGCTGGGCAAAAAACCCGATCAAGGCTTTGGCATAAGACCCATGGGTATGCACATCAATATGGTCCACCCCCATGGCCTGGAACAAACGGCCGCGGGCATCCAGGCGCGCCGCGGCCTGCCGCTGATACCGGAGCCGCACACGCTCGTCGCTGGTGTCCACCACCACCCTCCGGCCTGTTTCCGCGTCCGCGAGCTCCACCAAAGCGCACCGCGGTAAAACAGCTTCCCGCGGGTCATTCAAAGTGATGGCAATGACATCATGGTATTTATTGGCGATGCGCATGGATTTCTGAAAACCGCCGCCTGCGGACTGGTCATTCTCAAAAAAGTCTGAAATGACAAATACCACGCTTTTGCGCCGCATGACCTTGGTCAAATATTCCAAGGCCCCGTTAATGTCCGTCGCCCGTCCCCTGGGTTGAAAATAAAGCGCCTCGCGGATGACCCGCAGCACATGGCTTTTGCCTTTGCGCGGCGGGATGAACAATTCGATCTGGCCGGTAAAGATCATCAGCCCCACTTTATCATTGTTGCGGATGGCCGAAAACGCCAGCACTGCGGCAATTTCCGCGGCCAAGGTGTTTTTTAATTCCTTGACGCTGCCGAAATGCGTGGAAGCCGAGGCGTCCACCAGGACCATCACCGTCAATTCACGTTCCTCGACGTATTTCTTCACATGCGCCACACCGGTGCGGGCCGTGACGTTCCAGTCGATGCTGCGGATATCGTCGCCCATCTGGTATTCGCGCACCTCATCGAATTCCATGCCCCGGCCTTTAAAAACACTGTGATAGGCGCCGGCGAAAACATCGCTGACCAAATGCGACGTGGTGATTTCGATGCGGCGGATTTTGGCAAGAATTTCTTTAGGGATCATGGGACTTCTATGGCATCAAAGATGGTCTTGATCAGATCTTCCGGTGTTTTTTCTTCCGCCTCAGCCTCGTAGCTGGGGATGACCCGGTGGCGCAGCACGTCCATGCCGATGGATTTGATGTCCTGGGGCGTCACAAACCCGCGGCCCTGGATAAAGGCATGGGCTTTTGAAGCCACCGTCAAATTGATGGTGGCCCGCGGGCTGGCCCCGTATAAAATCAGCCCTTTCAAGTCCTTTAACTTATACCGCTCGGGATGGCGGCTGGCTTCCACCAGATCGACAATGTAATGTTCGATTTTCTCATCCATGTAAATCTCGTCCACAATGCCGCGCAGGCGCACAATGTCCTCGGGTTTCAATACCGGACGGACATCAAAATGGCTTTTGGTGAAGGCCATGCGCCTTAAAATTTTTAATTCTTCCTCCCTGGAAGGATAGGTAATGCGGACTTTCAGCATAAAACGGTCCACCTGGGCCTCGGGCAGCGGATATGTCCCCTCCTGCTCAATGGGGTTTTGCGTGGCCAGGACCAAAAACGGATCGGGCAGTTTCAGGGTCTCTTCGCCGATGGTCACCTGCCGCTCCTGCATGGCTTCCAGCAGGGCGCTTTGCACCTTGGCCGGGGCGCGGTTGATTTCGTCCGCCAAAATGATGTTGGCAAAGACCGGGCCTTTTTTGATGTTGAAATTGCCGCTGCGCTGGTCATAAATCAACGTTCCGGTCAGGTCAGCGGGAAGCATGTCGGGGGTAAACTGCAGGCGCTGGAATTTGGCGTGGATGGTTTGGGACAAGGTCTTGACCGCGGTGGTCTTGGCCAGGCCCGGCACGCCCTCGATGAGGATGTGCCCGTTGGCCAAAATGCCCGCCAGCAAACGGTCGAACAACGCGGTCTGTCCGACCAACACTTTACCGGCCTCCATGCGTATGGCCTCAATCACCGCGGACTCTTTTTTCACCTTCTCATTGATCTGCATCATATCGGTTGCCATATCTTTTCCTCCTTGAAATATAGCCGATATTATAAAAGTTCTGCCGTCTTTTTCAAGAGAACTGAAGTATTTTAGAAAAAATTAATCATGAACCAGGACAAGCACTTCGTGTCCGGTTCATGATTACTCTATACCGGCTGCGAAGCGCTTAGCCTGGTATAGAGTAATTTTACGCCGCAATTATATTTGACAATCCGTCGGATTTCCCCTATTTTATCCCTATGAAATTACCTGTCCCGCAGCATCCCATCCACACCCTTTTACGGTCGCGCATCCTTATCTTGGACGGAGCCATGGGCACCATGATCCA
>JACQQW010000119.1 GCA_016206745.1 Candidatus Omnitrophota bacterium
CATTATAGGTCATGACCATCACCATTCACCAGCCGCAATATTTACCCTGGTTGGGGTATTTTGACAAGGTGTCCGCGGCGGATGTTTTTGTTTTGTTGGACAATGTCCAATTTAAAAAGAATGAATGGCAGAACCGTAACCGCATCCGGACATCCCAAGGCTGGCAATGGTTGACGGTCCCTGTCTTGCATGATTTTGGGCAAAAAGTCAATGAGGTCAAAATCAACAATAAAGAACCGTGGCGAAAAAACCATCTCAAGGCCCTGGAACTCAATTACTGCAAGGCCCCGTATTTTGACCGGTATTTTCAATACTTTCAGGACATCCTGGCCCAGGAATGGGAACATTTGGGAGATATTAATGTCCGCTTTGTCCGGCAGACCATGGAACTTTTAGGGATTAAAACAAAGGTTGTTTTGGCTTGCGAATATGAAACCGCAGAGCACAAGACCCTGCGCCTGGTTGATTTATGCAAGCATTTCAAGATGGAAACGTATTTGTCCGGTGAAGGGGGAGAAAAATACCTGGATTTAAAGCAATTTGAGGACAACCATATAAAAGTAGTCACCCAAAAATATCAACATCCAACCCACGCGCAATTATGGCAGAACAAAAACGGGGAGGGGTTTATTTCCCATTTATCGGTGGTGGACCTTTTATTTAATTGCGGCCCGGAAAGCCTGGCCATTTTAACCGGGGGGAGAAAAGCTTCGTGAAAATCATCATTACGGGCGGGGCCGGCATGATCGGGTCGCATTGCGCCGAGCATTTCGCCAAAAAGAAACATGACGTGGTGGTGATCGACAATCTTTTGCGGTCCTCGATTTTCGGGTCAAGGGAAAAAAGCGTTGAATATAATTGGCAGTATTTAAAAAACATTCCCCGCATCAAAATGCTTAAAAAAGATGTCCGGGACCGTGAGGACATGGTGCGGATTTTTAAGCAGGAGAAACCGGACCTGGTCATCCATACCGCGGGGCAGCCGGGAGTAAAGTATTCGCTGGACAATCCCTTTGAAGATTATGAAATCAATGCCACAGGCACCATCAATGTGCTTGAGGCCCTGCGCAAGGCCAATAAGAAAGGCATGTTCATTTTTACTTCCACCAACAAGGTCTACGGCAATAACGTGAATCAAATCCCCATCGCTTCTTTGGCGAAGCGGTATAAATTTAAATCCATCAAAGGCGTCCATGAGCGGTTCAGCATTGATTTGACCGGGCACACGCCTTACGGTGTTTCCAAACTCGCAGGGGACCTCTACACCCAGGATTATGCCCAGATTTTTGATCTTAAAAGCGCGGTGTTCCGTATGAGTTGTATTTATGGGACCAGGCAGTTTGGTTTTGAGGACCAGGGATGGATTGCCTGGTTCACCATCCGTTTTTTCCTTGGCCAACCGGTCACTATTTATGGCGATGGGAAACAGATGCGGGACGTCTTATGGGTGGAGGATTTGATCAAGGCGTTTGAGGCCTTTATGTCGCGGGATTTTCGGTATAAAGGAGAGGTGTTTAATATCGGCGGGGGCGACCACAATACCATTTCTTTGCTGGAATTACTCACCGTCCTGGAAAAGTTAAGCGGCCGCAGGATTGATGTCCGCTATGGCCCATGGCGGAAATTTGATCAAAAGGTCTATGTTTCGGACATCAGCAAAGCCAAGAAATTATTGCGTTGGCAGCCCAGCGTTTCACCGTCGCAAGGGGTGCAAAGATTGTATGACTGGGTGGCGCGTAATCCCAATTTATTCGGATAATTGTTTCCCTCCCCTGCACCATATGGTGCAGGGAGGGCTAGGGAGGGGGGAAACATGGCAAGAAATATTTTAGCCTTTGGGGCGCATCCCGATGACATTGAACTGGGTTGCGCAGGGACCTTGTGCAAGCATGTCAAAGCAGGGAACAATGTGTATTTATGTGTGTTGAGCGAAGGTCAGGAAGCCGGAGACCCGAAAGCCAGAAAGAAGGAACAGGAAGAAGCGGTCAGGCGTTTGGAGGCCAAGGAATTGATTTGGGGCGGGTGGGTGGACACCCGTTTTGAGGTCAGCAAAGAATCCATCGATTTTATTGAATCCGTGGTGAGTAAAGTAAAACCGTATGAAATTTATGTCAATTACAGCAATGACTCCCACCAGGACCATCGCGCCCTGGTCCAATGCGTGATCTCGGCGACCCGTTATAATAAACGCGTTTTGTTTTATGAAGACTACACTTCCTATAATTTTCAACCCGATATATTTGTCGACATTGAAGATGTCCTGAGCGACAAATTGCATATTGTCAGCGCTTTTGAATCGCAGGTAAGCCGTAATTTTCCCTCCGGCCAAAAGATGCTCGATGGGGTCAAAGCCATCGCCAATTTCCGCGGTTTTCAGGCCAGGATCAACTATGCCGAAGGGTTCAAGGCAGTGCGTTATTTAAAGCTGGATATATAAGTGTCTGTTGATACCATTCCTCACTCAAAACCAACGATTAATGCCGGGGACATTGCGGGCGCGGCCCAAGTCCTTAAAAGCGGTCATTTGGCCCAAGGGAAAAAAGTTGTAGAGTTCGAAGGTCAGGTCAGCCGGTATTTGGGCATGACAGGGGCGGTGGCCACAAGTTCAGGGACCAGCGCCCTGCATTTGGCCCTGTTGGCCCTTGGGGTCGGCCGTGGTGATGAAGTCATTGTCCCTTCCTATGTGTGTTGTGCGCTTTTAAATCCCATCTTGCACGCCGGGGCCGTTCCAAAGATCGTAGATGTGCATCCGGATGATTTTAATATTGATCCGGCCCAGGTAAGAAAAAAATTAAGCAAAAAGACAAAAATCATCATTGTCCCGCATCTGTTTGGGTATCCGGCGGACATGAAGGGGCTGTTGCGTTTAGGCATACCCATTATCGAGGATTGCGCCCAGAGCATCGGTGCCGAATATGAAGGGCGCAAGGCCGGGGCATGGGGCGTTCTATGCATTTGTTCCTTTTATGCCACCAAGGTTTTGACTACGGCTGAGGGGGGTATGGTTTTATCCCACCGGAAGAAACTGCTGGATGACATCCGCGACCGCAGGGAATATGACAAGGCCTTGACCTATAAAGTCCGGTACAATTATAAAATGACCGATGTGCAGGCGGCTTTAGGTTTAAGTCAATTGGCGCGCTTGCCGCAGTTCATTGCCCGGCGCAAAGCCATTGCGCGCATTTACAATAGCATGGATGCACACCCGCAAATAAAAATCCCTGACACAGCGGCTGGTCGCGACCATATTTATTACCGCTATGTCATTAAACTTAAAACAGGGCAAAAAGCGTTTCTGCAGAAATTAAATAAACAGGGGATTGGGGCCGCTCGTCCGGTTTTTAGCCCCTTGCACCGGTATTTCAACCAGGGCCAATGCCCTGTTGCCGATGAACTGATGAAACAATGCATTTCAATCCCGATTTACCCCAGCCTGACCAATGCGCAGGCCCAATATATTGTTGAAAAAACCAGCC
>JACQQW010000127.1 GCA_016206745.1 Candidatus Omnitrophota bacterium
ATTACAGTGGAAAATTACAAATCCAAACCGATTATTGTCAAGGTGTACGACCAGATCCCGGTATCGCAAGATGATAAAATAAGAATCAAAAATATTAAATTTAATCCCGAACCGGCCAAAAAAGACGCAGATGACCGTCCGGGAGTGCTGTATTGGACCTTGTCTTTAAATCCGGCAGAGAAGAAGGATATCGGGACCGCGTATAGCATAGAATACCCGCGCAATTTAAATGTCACAGGAATATAGTTTGTTTAAATTTTTGACTACCCGGAAGGGATTTGCTATACTATCAATCTTTATTGACCTAACAATGGAGGAAAGTCCAAATGCCGCAGGTTGTGACTGATATTGATCAATTGGTCAAACAATTAGTATTAACTGATGATATTAAAGAGAAGGAAAAGATAGCCAAACAAATCCAGGCTGAAGCCAAGGCCAAAGGAATTTATTTGGCGTCCATCCATGATGTATATAAGGCCAGGGGCAAAAGACAGGGCAAGAACTTTACCGCCCCGGCCATGAATTTGCGTTCCTTGACCTATTACCTGGCCAAGGCGATTTTCCGGGTGGCCAAACGCAATAATGCCGGCGCTTTTATTTTTGAAATCGCCAAGTCTGAAATGGGCTATACCAACCAGCCGCCGATCGAATACGTCGGGGTGGTGCTGGCCGCCGCTATTAAGGAAGGCCACAGCGGCCCGGTGTTTATCCAGGGCGACCATTGCCAAATTAAGGCCACGGCTTATGTTGACAATAAGGCCAAAGAAGTTGCCGCGCTCAAAGACATGGTGGCGGACTGTGTGGCGGCCGGTTTTTACAATATCGACATCGACTCATCGACCACCGTTGATTTAAACCGTCCGACTTTGACCGAGCAGCAGCGCGATAATTTTGAAGTCTGCGCCCGGATGTCGGCTTTTATCCGTAAAATCCAGCCCAAAGGCCTGGAGGTTTCCATCGGCGGGGAAATCGGCGAAGTCGGCCATAAGAACAGCACCGTGGAAGAATTGGTGGCGTTCATGGACGGATATAATCAATCCTTGCCTAAGGAACTGGTCGGGTTAAGCAAAATTTCCGTGCAAACGGGCACGTCCCATGGCGGGGTGGTTTTACCAGACGGGACCATCGCCAATGTCAGCGTGGATTTCAACACTTTAAAAGCCTTGTCTGAAGCGGCCCAAAAGAAATATGGGTTGGGCGGCGCGGTGCAGCACGGGGCATCCACATTGCCGGACAATGCCTTCAGCAAATTTCCGGAAGTAAACACCATTGAGATCCATTTGGCCACCAATTTCCAGAACAAGACTTTGGATAGCGCATTGTTCCCCAAAGATTTGTACGCTAAAATGGTGGAATGGACCAGGGCCAATTGCCAAAATGAACGCAAGCCCAAAGACACCGAAGAGCAATTCATTTACAAAGCCCGCAAACGCGCCCTGGGCCAGTTTAAAAAAGAGATCATGGGCCTGCCGGAACATGTCAAAGACGGCATAGCGGCGGAGCTGGAGAAAAATTTTGAATTTCTGTTCAAACAATTGAATGTCCATGACACTAAAAGTTTTGTTGTTTCGATTGTGAAACCTGTGGATGTCACCATCGGCCTGCGCAGTTCCCAGGCCGTGTTGGACGGGGAAGGGGACGATTAGCCCACAGACAAGAATTATTTTTCGGTTGACATTTCCGAATTTTTTGGGATAATCGCTTTACTTTGAATCCCGCGATGTTTTCTCCTGCGTGACAGTTCAAAGAATTCCTGTACGAAAGAGGTTTTAAAAAACCATGAGCACCGAAAAATCATTAATGGAAGAGTTGTACGCCAGCACCTTGCGCGATATTAAGGAAGGCGAGGTGTCCAAAGGCACCATCGCGGCGATCACCGCCAAAGAGGTGATTGTCGACATCGGGTTTAAATCCGAGGGGTTCGTGCCGATCGAGGAGTTCCGCAATCCGTCGGAACTGGCGGTCGGGCAGCAATTGGAGGTCCTGATCGAGAACATCGAAGACGATCATGGCCGCTTGATCCTGTCGTTTTCAAAGGCCGAGCGCCTTAAAGGCTGGCAAAAAATCGCCGACGATCTTAACGAAGGCGATATCATCGACGGCCGGGTCGTGCGCGCGGTCAAGGGCGGGTATATCGTCGATGTGTTCGGCGTGGAGGCGTTCTTGCCCATGTCGCTGTCCGCGTTCAAAGGCCTTTCCAACCACGACATCACCACCCGCGACTACAAATTCGTGGTCGCTAAAATGAACAAACAGCGCCGCAACCTGATCCTTTCGCGCCGCGAGATGGTGCAAAAAGAGCGCGAAGAAGTCCGCGCCAAATTGTGGGCCGAGCTCAAAAAAGGCCAGAAACGCAAAGGCGTGGTCAAAGGCATCACCGATTTCGGGGCCTTCATTGATTTGGGCGGGGTGGACGGCCTTTTGCACATCACCGACATGAGCTGGAGCCGCATCAACCATCCGTCTGAAGTCGTGTCCGTCGGCCAAAGACTGGAAGTCCTGGTCCTGGATTTCGACAAGGACAATTCCAAAGTTTCCCTGGGGTTAAAGCAGATCGTCGCCAACCCGTGGGACGATGCCGTGGCCAAGTTCCCGGCCGCCTCCCGCGTCAAGGGCAAGATCGTCAATATCATGCCGTACGGTGTTTTTGTCGAGATCGACAAGGGCATCGAAGGGCTGCTGCATTCGTCTGAAATCACCTGGCAGAAGAAAATGGTCAATCCCCAGGAAATGTTCAAATTAGGGGACGTGATCGAGGTCCAGGTCATCAACGTGGACAAAGACGCCAAGCGCATTTCCCTGAGCATGAAGCAGCTGGAAGAAAATCCATGGGTGTCGGCCGCCCAGAAATTCACCGCCGGGACCACGGTCAAGGGCGCGGTGCGCGGTTTTACCGATTACGGCGCTTTTGTGGAGCTGGACAATGGCCTGGAAGGCATGGTCCACGTGTCCGACATGTCCTGGACCAGGAAGATCAACCACCCCCAAGAGGTCCTGCAGAAAGGCCAGGAGATCGAAGTTTTGGTCCTGGGCGTGGACGTGGACGCCCGCAAAATCACTTTAGGCGTCAAGCAATTGCAATCGAACCCCTGGGGCGGCATTGCCGTAAAGTTCCCGGTCGGGTCCGTGGCGCAGGCGCAGGTGGTGATGAATTCCAACTTTGGTGTGTTTGTCAAATTGGAAGACGACATTGAAGCTCTGGTGTATTCTTCCGAAATCGACAAGACCCAGGCCGCGGCTTTAAAACCGGGCGATAAACTGCAGGTCAAGATCATCAAAGTTGATGTTGAAGGCATGAAAATCGGCGTCAGCGCCAGATTGTAATGTCCCCTGATATCATCCAAAAAATAGAACGCGGCACCACGGAAATCATTAGCAGGGCCGATTTGGCCAAGAAATTGGCCCAAGGCCGTCCGCTGATTATCAAAGCCGGCTTCGACCCGACCGCCCCCGACATACACTTAGGCCATGTGGTGCTGCTGCACAAACTCAAACAGTTTCAGGACCTGGGTCACCGGGTGGTTTTTCTTATTGGTGATTTTACCGCCCAGGTGGGGGACCCCACCGGCCGCAATGAACTGCGCAAAAAAATGTCGCCGGCGGAAATTGAGCAAAATGCCAAGACCTACAAAGCCCAGGTCTTCAAAGTTTTAGATCCGCAAAAAACGAAAATTGTTTTTAACAGCCACTGGCTAAACAAATTGACCCCGCAAGATATTTTGGAATTGACCGCCCACACCACCGTCGCCCAGATGCTGGCCCGGGCCGATTTTAAAAAACGTTTCGAGTCCGGCAAAGAGATCAGCATATTGGAATTCATTTATCCGCTGTTGCAGGGATATGATTCCGTGCATTTAAAAGCCGACATTGAATTGGGCGGCACCGACCAGAAATTCAATTTGCTCATGGGCCGGCAATTGCAGGAAAGCTATGGCCAGCCGCCCCAGGCGGTGATCATGACCCCTTTATTGGAAGGGACGGACGGGGCGCAGAAAATGAGCAAGTCCCTGGGTAATTATATCGGTATCAATGAGCCGCCGGACGACGTATTCGGCAAGGTGATGTCCATTTCCGATGAGTTGATGTTGCGTTATTACGAATTATTGACCGAAGCTGATTTGGCCTCCGTGAAGAACAAGCACCCTAAGGAAGCAAAATTGGAATTGGCCGAGACCATTGTGGGCATGTTCCATGGACGGGCACAAGCCAAAAACGCCCGGGCCAATTTTGAGCGCACCTTCAGCCGGCACCAAGTCCCGGATGATATCCCGGAAATAAGAATTTCAGCCGGGCATAAACTATTAGATGTTCTTAGTCTTGCAAAGATGATCGCCTCCAAGAATGAAGGCCGCCGCCTGCTCCATGAAGGCGCCGTCACCCATGACGGGGTGGTCATATCCGACGAGCACTGGACCCCATGTCCAGGGGTGTTAAAAATCGGCAAGCGCCGGTTCTTGCGTCTGACGTAAATGCGAAAAATATTATTGACAAGATTTGTAATGACAGATATACTTCTCGTTCATTTGACTTACCGCTGCAGGAGGCCGGAGTTATTGCCCCTGCCCTTGTTTTTTTTGTAAATTTTTTTGGAAACAAGGACTGGGGCGAACTGTTCTAGATGTAGTCCTGATTGTTTTATGGAAGTTCGCCCCTGTAGCTCAGTTGGCAGAGCACGTCCTTGGTAAGGACGAGGCCAGCGGTTCAATCCCGCTCGGGGGCTTGTACGAAATATATTCTTAATCTTCTGTGATACCCCGCCTTTGGCGGGGGAGCGCACCAAACATTGGGAACATCATGCGCGAGACAATTCATTTTCAGTGCACCACGTGCAATCGCATCAATTACAGCAGTACCAAGGATAAAAAACAGCACCCGGAACGCCTGGAGCTGAAGAAATTTTGTCGTTTTTGCCGTCAACACATTATTCATAAAGAAACAAAGAAGTAAAGGCGCGAAATTCTGCGTCTCCATAGCCTGGTCACGCATATAGGCCTGTAGCTCCAATTGGTAGAGCGACGGTCTCCAAAACCGTG
>JACQQW010000120.1 GCA_016206745.1 Candidatus Omnitrophota bacterium
CATCTCTTCAGCGCATTGTTGGTCTCCCATCTGTTGATATTCCTGAAGGCAGGTTAAATCAAGTAATAGCTACATTGATTGGCCGATATCCCCTGTTAGGCCTAGAATTATTAGCGGGGCCGGATTATAATTTTGAATTAAATGGGAAATATGCTTTTGTTGTTGACGGTCAAGAATTACCAAAAGAAGAAATACTGCTTCTTATGCATCAGCGTCTTTCTTCAAATCAGCAATTGTCCATAGTGGATAAAGCTGCGGTGGTACAACAAAAAACACAGGTGCCGGGGGGTATCGATTTTCAATCTGATAAAATGAACGTGCAGACACAAACCAACAGTGGTGAAGTCAAATTCCATGTCGACCGCGCTATGCTTCAGCGATTACAAAACGCCCATGGTTTTGAGCCGGTGATTGTTAAAATTCAGTCAATGAGGGATTTAAGAATGTTCCTAGATGAACTCCCCCTGACCCGCTTTTTATGAAAATCCTTTTAATGGCCAATCATTTGAATACCGGCGGGATCAGCACCTATCTGCTTAATTTAAGCCGGGGGCTTGCGCGCAAAGGCCATCAGGTGTGGGTGGCTTGCGGGGACGGCAATTGCGTTGAGCTTTTAAAGCGCAATGGGGTCCATCATGTCCGCATGGACATCCGGGTCAAATCCGAGGCGCATCCAAAAATATTTTTTGCCCTGCCGGCCATGGTCCGTATGATCAAGACCGAAAAGATTGATCTTATTCACGCCAATACCCGGGTGACGCAGGTCATGGCGGCATTGGCCGCGCGTCTGACCGGCAAGCCGTTTGTTTCCACCTGCCATGGGTTTTTTAATCCGCGCCGTTTCCGCCGGATGTTTCCCTGCTGGGGAAAAGGAGTGATTGCCATCAGTCATGGGGTGCGGGAGCATTTAATCAAAGATTTTCATTTATTACCTTCCAGTGTGCGTTTAATCCCCAACGGCATTGATCTGGACCAGTTTGCCATGGCCGGCGCGCGCAGGCGGCAAGAATTACGGCGGCAATGGAAGTCACAAGGGCATCCGATCGTCGGCATCATCGCGCGCTTGTCCGGTGTCAAAGGCATCGACGTGCTGATCAACGCCATGCCGGCGGTATTGGCGCAGTTCCCGCGGGCCAAACTATGGATTGTCGGGGAGGGGCCGCAGCTTAATGATTTGCGCAATTTAGTGGAAACCAAGGGGCTAAGCACCGCCGTGCGTTTTGAACCGGTAATCAACCGCAGCGCGGACATTTTGCCGATTTTTGATGTATTTGTGATGCCTTCCCTGCAGGAAGGGTTAGGTCTGTCGGTGATGGAAGCACAGGCCGCGGGCATTCCGGTGGTGGCCTCTGATGTCGGAGGCCTGCCGGATTTAATCGAGGATGGAAAGACCGGTCTATTAGCGCCCCCCGGCAACAGTGATGCTTTGGCCCAGAAAATAATTATGATGTTAAAAGGACCGCAGCGCGCTTCGGCCATGGCCGCTGCGGCCAAGGAGCAGGTGGCGGCAAAGTTTTCTTTGGAACAAATGACGTCGGAAACGGTCAATTTTTATGAACAATATTCTCGTCGTTAATATCAATTGGCTGGGGGACGCGGTGTTTACCACGCCGGTCTTTAAGGCCATTAAAAAGGCCTATCCGCAGGCCCGGGTGGCGTGTTTATGCGTGCCACGCGTGCAGGAACTGTTGCGGCATTGCCCGTATATCGATGATCTGATTGTATACGATGAGCGGGGCAAGGACCGCTGGCCATGGAATAAAATGCGGCTCATTGCCCGGCTGAAGGCATATAAATTCGACGCGGCATTCTTACTGCACCGTTCCATGACCAGGGCTTTACTGGTGTATTTGGCCGGCATTCCTCAAAGGATCGGTTATGGCAAGGCCAAAGGGCTTTTGACGCATCCGGTGGAAGATATGGCGGAAGACCTGCACCGCGGCGATCATTATGTCCGGGTGGTGGAGAGTTATGGAATTCTCTGCGCGGATCGCCGCTGCCAACTGTATCCGGC
>JACQQW010000125.1 GCA_016206745.1 Candidatus Omnitrophota bacterium
AACCAACACGGTATCTAAAATAGACCCTAATGTTGTTGCCAATGTCCAGGCCAACGCCGATTTAGATAACCAGGAAAGCGTCAATGATGAGGGCTATGGCGTTGACGACGCGGAATATTATGAAGGGGAAGATGTGAACGAGGAAATGCTCAATGAAGAAGCGCTCAATGAAGAAATGTCCAATGAAAATATGAACGAGGGGACAGATAATTGGGAAGGGCCTGCCCAGGAGGAGGGCAATGCCAAGATGCCGGTAGGCAATGCGGCTGAATAAGGAATGGTCCCGGCGTTTTATGCAGAGGTCAGCTCTCGGGCTGGCCTCTTTTTTTGCCTTTTATTGCCCGGCCATCGCCGGGCCTGACAAATCATCGGCGCCGGCCACGGACGTTTATAATAAAGCGGTGCGGCTTTATGAAAAGGGCAGGTGGAATGCCGCCAAAGAATATTTCCATCAATACCTGGCCGAATACTCCGACACGCCTTTATACGTGACCTGTTTATATTACCTGGCCTATTGTTACCAACAGCTAAAAGACCCCCAGGAAGCCGCGTCGCTTTACCACAAAGTCATCGACGGGGCCAGGGGCGGCGACGCCTTTTGGGCGGAAATGGCCGAAAAACGCCTTCAGGAATTGAATTAGAACCGTTGGCGCTTCTGGCTTGACGTTGAATTAAATGCATGGTATACTTTAATCAGACTAAGTTAAACTAAGTCATAATAATAAGGATGGGGCCAATGATTTCCGTCAATACTCATGAAGCAAAAACGCGGCTTTCAGAGTTGCTGGTGAAGGTGGAGAAAAAGCATGAGACCATTGTCATTTGCCGCAATGGAGTCCCCATAGCAGAGCTTTCCGCATGGCATAAAAATAAAGACCCTTTGTCCCAAAGCAATAAATTAAAGAATGTAAAATTTTATAAAGACCCTTCATTGCCTTTGGATGAAGAGGATTGGCCGCAGGCGTCAAGATAAACATCATGCTCATCCTCGACACATGCGCATTGCTGTGGTTGGTTGCCGACCAGAAGAAGCTGTCCGCTAAAGCAAAGAAGACCATTGAACATCATGCAGGGGCTTTGTTCGTTTCATCGATTTCGTCATTTGAGATAGCAATTAAATGTCGTAATCATAAAATGGCATTGCCTTTGCCGGTCATGCAGTGGTTTACAGAGGCGATGGATTTTCACGGCCTCAGGGAAATTCCTGTAGCCAGCGACATTGCTGTGTGCTCAGCCGAGTTGCCCTTGCTGCATAATGATCCATGCGACCGCATTATTATTGCCACTGCCCAACTGAATGATATGGCAATTCTTACCTGTGATGAATTGATCTATCAATATAAAGTCAGTGTGGTGTGGTGAAAAATTCACAACCGTTGCGGATTTCTTACAGTGATGGTTTACAGTGATGAATTATGAATTACAAAGATTTCCGGAAGAAAACATGCTATACTCATGTAAAACGATATTTTGATCGATGGAGGGCCCATGACAACCGTGACGTTATCTACGAAATACCAGGTCGTTATCCCCAAAGAAGTCAGGCAGCGTCTACATGTGCAGCCAGGTAAGAAATACCAGGTCATTGCCTATGGGGACTGCATTGAGTTCGTTCCGGTCCGCGGCCTCAAATCCATGAGAGGTTTTTTAAAAGGCTTGGACACGGATATCGAACGCGAAGAGGACAGGGTATGAACCTGGTGGACTCTTCGGGCTGGTTGGAATATCTTACCAATGGCCCTCATGCCGGTCTGTTTGGCAAACCCATCGAGGACATCAAGCATTTGATCGTCCCTTCCGTTTGCATTTATGAAGTGTTTAAAAAAGCGTTGCAGCTTTTTGACGAGAAAAAAGCTTTGGAAGCGGCAGTGGTCATGAGAATGGGGAAGGTGGTGCCTTTGGATGATCAAATGGCTTTTGCAGCCGCTGCCTTAAGCCACAAGCTTAAATTCCCAATGGCAGACAGCATCATCCTCGCCACAGGCCGGCAATACCAGGCCATCATCTGGACCCAGGATGCTGATTTTCAAAATATGCCTGGAGTGAAATATATTGCCAAACGATCGTGATTTTGCCGGCCACTTCCACGGTGGCTTGGCAGGACCTGCTGACAGCAGTCCCCTTTTATAACAAAAATTTGCCATTCCTGTATTTATAGTATACCTTTTAAACAGATGAAACAAAGACCAGCGCGTAT
>JACQQW010000121.1 GCA_016206745.1 Candidatus Omnitrophota bacterium
GGATATCATCGAATACAACTCTCAGATCAGCCAAGATTGATAGCGATGAATTGCATATAATCCCTCCCATATATAGATCGATTCATCTTGATGAGCTTGCGGGCTACGCACCAACGTCTCTTAATTCAAAACATATTTGTAATGTCTTTTTATGGGAAAATTACATTGGGGACATAGGTTCATTTGCTACATATGGCTATTATAATACTCAGCCGCCACCTGTGGTTTGGACAAATGAGTTCAAAGAAAATGAAGGTATTGAAATTAATATGCAGTTTGTGCAAGAATCAATCTCTAAAGTAGCTGTGAGGGCTTCAGGAAACCCTTCAAACAAGCAGCCACGCTTTGGTAAAGCTAGGACACATTGATTTTTCGAAAAGGTAATGTGTCCCATTGACTATTGTTCCTTAGTCAGCCAAGAAACTGGGAATTTCAGATGAGTCGGTGCGTGACCTTATCCGCAAGAAACAAATTCGCGCCGTCAAAATTGGGCAGTGGAAGATCCGCCCCGAGGATCTCGAAGCGTTTATCAAAATGCGCAGGAATTATTGAGGCCTGCCGCTATCTGCGGCATGCACGTTATTAAATTTGCAATAGTATAAACAGGAGGATACAAATGTCCGTAGAAATAACAAAAATAGCTGTTTTCAAAGGCAGGCAGATTCGTCGTATTTTAGTTAAGGATGAATGGTGGTTTTCCGTTATTGATGTTGTGGAAGTTCTTACAGAAACAGAAAGGCCTAGAAAATATTGGAGTGATTTAAAGAAAAAGCTGGCTCAAGAAGGGTATGTTGAGGTGTCCGAAAAAATCGGACAACTGAAATTAAAGGCTTCCGATGGGAAGGAATATTTAACAGACTGTGCTAATACAGAAATTCTATTTCGCATCATCCAGTCTATCCCCTCACCCAAAGCTGAACCGTTCAAACGTTGGCTGGCACGTATTGGCAAGGAACGATTGGACGAGATTGAGAACCCCGAACTCGGGATGCAGAGAACAAAAGAACTTTATGAGAAGAAGGGCTATCCTAAGGAGTGGATCGAGAAACGACTGCGCGGGATCGCTGTCCGGCAGAAGTTGACGGATGAATGGGATGGCCGAGGCGCCGAAACAGATATGAATTACGCCATCCTCACCAATGAGATCATGCAGGGCGCTTTTGAGCTTAAGGTCGATGACTACAAGAAACACAAGGGTCTTAAAAGAGAAAACCTTCGGGACCACATGACCGACCTGGAGCTTATCATTACCATGCTTGGAGAAGCCGCCACCACGCGCATCACACAGGACCGCGACTCGACAGGCATGCCGGCCCTTCAAAAGGACGCCAAGGATGGCGGAATACTGCAACCATCGGTTGCAGTATTATTAGAGTGGAGCAGTCATTATAAAACTCTCACCAGTGGTGAGAGAATTGGGCCAGTAAGCAATTCCGATCTCAATTGATCGATCAACGACAAAGGATGGTTTAAATGGCACGGGAAAAGACCGGCAACGGTGATGTAGATTTTGAAAAAAAGCTCTGGCAGGCCGCGGACAAGATGCGCAATAACATGGATGCCGCAGAATATAAGCACGTCGTCCTTGGGCTTATCTTCCTCAAGTATATTTCGGATGCGTTTAGTGAACATTATGCCAAGCTTGCCAGCACCAAAGGCGCGGACCCGGAAGACCCCGACGAATATCGCGCCGAGAATATCTTTTACGTTCCCAAGAAGGCCCGCTGGGATCATCTCCAGAAGAACGCCAAACAGCCGACCATTGGGAAACTTCTCGATGAAGCCATGGACGAAATTGAGAAAGACAACGCCACGTTAAAAGGTGTCTTGCCTAAAAACTATGGCCGCGAGGACCTCAACAAACAGAGGCTGGGCGAATTGATTGATCTGGTGGGGTCAATCGGACTGGGCGACAAGGAGAACCGGAACAAGGATATCTTGGGCAGGGTCTATGAGTATTTCTTGGGCCAGTTCGCGGATGCCGAAGGCAAAAATGGCGGACAGTTCTACACGCCACGGAGCATTGTTCAGTTACTGGTCGAGATGCTTGAGCCTTATAAGGGCCGTGTGTTTGACCCCTGTTGTGGATCCGGCGGCATGTTCGTCCAGAGCGAAAAGTTCGCGGAGGCACACGGTGGACGGATCGGTGACATTTCGGTCTACGGGCAGGAATCCAATCCAACGACATGGCGGTTGTGCAAGATGAACCTTGCTATTCGCGGGATTGATGCCAATATCGCGTGGAATAATGAAGGCAGTTTCTTAAACGATGCGCACAAGGACCTGAAAGCTGATTTTGTGATCGCCAACCCGCCATTTAATGACAGCGACTGGAAAGGCGATCTTTTGCGTGAGGACATCCGCTGGAAATACGGCACGCCTCCGACCGGTGGCGCCAACTTCGCGTGGGTGCTACACTTTATCCATCATCTTTCCCCAACCGGAACGGCTGGCTTTGTTCTGGCCAATGGTTCCATGTCGTCCAATACCTCCGGAGAGGGCGAAATCCGTAAGGCCATTGTTGAGACGGATCTGGTGGACTGCATGGTCGCGCTTCCCTCCCAGCTTTTTTATAACACCATGATTCCGGCCTGTCTGTGGTTCATTGCTCGGGACAAGAAAAACCATAAGCTTCGTGACAGGCGTGGAGAGGTTTTGTTCATTGATGCCCGTAACATGGGGACCATGATCGACCGGCGTCATCGGGAATTATCCGATCCTGATATTGCCAAGATCGCAGGCGTTTATCACGCCTGGCGATCCAAGGCCGGGAAATATAAAGATGAAGCCGGATTTTGTATGTCAACCGAGCTGGCTGATATTCAAAAGCACGGCCACATTCTTACACCCGGCCGTTACGTCGGGGCCGTTGAACAGGAAGATGACACTGAGGTTTTTGATGAGAAAATGAAACGCCTGACAGCCGAACTGTCCGGGCAATTTAAGAAGTCACATGAGCTTGAGGTGGAAATTAAAAAAAACTTGAAGGGATTAGGATATGAAATCTAATTTGATTTTGAATAAAGAATACAAGGTTTGGTTGGCAGATCTTAAATTAAAAGTTCGTAAAGCCCAACTCAAGGCCGCAGTCAAAGTTAATTCGGAGATGCTTTCGTTTTATTGGGAACTTGGCGCTGATATCGTGGCTAAACAGGCAGGTGCTAAATGGGGCGATGGTTTCCTGTCCCAGCTCAGCAAGGACTTAATGTCTGAATTTCCGGACATGAAAGGATTTTCTAAGCGTAATTTGGAGCTCATCAGGCAGTGGTATGTATTTTACGGCAAAGACAAGTCAATTGCGAAACAGCCTGTTTCGCAATTGACTCAAGTCCCGTGGGGACACAATATTGCCATCATCGCAAAATGCAAAAATATCAAAGAAGCTTTGTACTATGTCCAGAACACACTGGTACATAACTGGAGCAGAGATGTGTTGGTTCATCAGATAGAAAGCGGCCTTTATAGGCGCGAGGGAAAATCCCTGACTAATTTTGCCATTACTCTGCCTAAACCGCAATCTGATCTCGCTCACCAGACGCTAAAGAATCCGTATATTTTTGATTTTCTAAGCATGCGAAAAGACTATGACGAGTGTGATCTTGAGACTGCTTTGATTGGCCATGTGACACAGTTTTTGCTGGAACTGGGTGCTGGATTTTCGTTTCTTGGTAGGCAAGTACCTATTCAGGTGGGGACAAAGGAATTTTTTCTGGACTTGCTCTTTTATCATGCACGCCTGCATTGTTATGTGGTTGTGGAGTTAAAGACCGGAGATTTTGAGCCAGCCAATGCTGGACAGTTGAATTTCTATATCAAAGCAGTGGACAGTCAATTACGTAAAGATGGCGACAACCCAACGATAGGCCTTTTGTTGTGCAAGAATCGCGAGAAACTGATTGCTGAATACGCTTTGAGCGATATTCACAAACCTATCGGCGTATCTGAATATCAAATAACGCATCAATTGCCGAAAAAATTAAAATCCAGTTTGCCGACTATTGAGGAGATTGAAAAGGAACTCGGGAAAGATATTGGTAAAGGTGCCAGAAAGTAGAAAGTCCCGCTTGTGGCGGAACCTCTACCGACCGGGAGACTCCCCGATCCTTTAAACTTTTTATGACGGCCCAGGAAGCCCTAGTCCGTTGGTGAGAATTTGAGGTCTGTCTCCTTGCGGATAGCTATATCGTCGAGTGATAGCCTACCCCTTGCGGGGAACCGACCAATGAAAGCTGTGTATTCAAACTATATAATTTGATGGGCGATATAGCAAGTGTTTATTTTTTAAGATTGTGCGGACGGTGTCCGCACAATTCTCGACACACTGTGTCTAGAATCTAGGCGAATATGTGACGCACTGCGTCACGAATTAAGTTGGA
>JACQQW010000123.1 GCA_016206745.1 Candidatus Omnitrophota bacterium
CATTATAGGGGACCGCAGCGAATATGAACTATTGGCGTACCATTACCCTTTGATCGGCCTGGTGCAAAAAGGGGACATTGTCATTGATTGGAAACGGCGCATCCCCGTGCATTCCGGTATTTTGCGTTTTTTTGCCAATGAGTGCACGATCTTAGTCGAAGAAACGGAAGGGACATTCACCGCCACGCCAAAACCGGTTGGGTAAAATTTGGTTCCCCTCCCCTGCACCATATGGTGCAGGGGAGGGAATCGTGGAAGGACAAGAGCATGTTAGCCGAAACGTTTATCATTATGACGGTCATGTTCATTGCGGTCATGGGGCCGTCGGTGGTCATTGCCGTGCTGGGATATGCCGTCATCAAGGCCTTGAGCCGCAACCCCTCGGCAGCGTCCAAGATTTTTATGGGCATGGCGATTATGCTGGTTTTTGTCGAAGCTATTTCCGTTGTGGCCATTTTGATCATTTTTCAGTTGTTTTCCAATAAATAGAAGCCTATGGGATTCCGGTATTGGTATGAAGGGGTCATGTTTGTGGTCATTTTTGGGGCATTGGTTTTGGTCCCGTGTTTCTTTATCGCATGGATCGGCTGCGAGATGGCCAATGCTTTGGGTAATTCCCCGACTAAATCGGCGCGGATCCAAACGGACGCATGCTGGAAAGTTTTTATCATTGAGATGGTTTCATTTTTTTTTATCGCGATCTGTTTCCATCTGGTCAATTAATTGGGGACACGCACCTAATTCATAATGAAAATAGCCTAAGAATTAGGCGCGTGTCCCCTAAAATAGGAGCCCATATATGAGTTGGAATTTGATTATCCAGTTTTTGGTCCTGACGACGCTCATTTCAGGGGTCATTATTTTCACCCTTTACATGGTCTTGATCCGCACCGTGGACGGCGCCAAACAACGCCTGGACCGTGATGCCGAGGCCGCCCGCCAGCGGGAAGCGGAATTAAACCAGAAAATCAAGGAAGCGGACGAGCAGCTGGCGCGGCGCCAGAAAGAGCTTGATGTGCTGGAAAAGAAAATGCGTCAGGAGTTGGAAGAACAAACTAATAAACAAAAAGAAGAAATGATCCAAAAGGCCAGGAGCGAGGCGGAGGAAATCATCACCAAGGCCCAAAACGCCAAAGAAGGCATCCGGAGGGAAATTGAAAAGAACATGGAGATCAAGATCGTTGATTATTCCATCAAGGTCGTCGGTAACGTTTTTACCAATGCCGCCAAAGACGCTTTGGACCGCCAACTGTTCGCGGAATTCATGGAGAAACTTAAAAATGTGGACCTGTCCAAGCTGGGGCCGGACGTGAAGTCCGTTGATGTCATCACGGCCAGTCCTCTGGATCAAAACGCATTGCAGTCGATCGGTCAGGTATTCAAAGAAAAATTAGGGCGGGAATTAAAATTGGCCCCTAAAATCGACCAAAATGTTTTAAATGGGGTCATTTTGCAGTTCGGCAGTTTACTGCTTGACGGGAGTTTACAGAACTCTTTTAAAGAGTCCGCGTCCGCGTTAAAACAGCAGGTTGAAAAACAGTATACTGTATAAGGTATGGGCAAAGCCAATAAAGTCAAATCTGAAGTCATGGAAGTCCGCGATTTGGTCGACCTTGTCCAGGTCCTTAAAGACGTGGCGGACATGAAATACCATGCTTTGTCCACCCAAAGGTCCAAATTCAACCGGTTTGGCGAATCGTTTATGGATTTTTTTGGTTTGGTGGGTTTTTCCCAAGTCAACCACCCATTGGTCAACAATGAAAACCCCAAGACCGCCATTTTGGTGATTTCCTCGGAACGCGGGTTTGTGGGGGACTTGAATTCGCGGGTGGTCGCCCGGGCCCTGGAAGAACAGGGGAAAGCCACGGATTCCATTTTTGTCGTGGTCGGGAAAAAAGGCGTGGCCAAGCTGGACGGCATGGGGTATAAAATGGCCAAAACCTGGGAAGACGTGGAGGAGCGCGGGTTTTACGAGGTGTCTTTGGAAATCAAGAGGTATTTGGTCACGGAAGTCATGGAAAAACGTTTGGGGCGCGTGATCGTGGTTTATCCATGGCCGAAAGATTATACGGTCATCAAGCCCAGGGCGATGAAACTTTTGCCCTGCGAAGACCTCCTGCCCCAGCAGGCCCAGACTATCGAGAGTTTTAAGCAGGTGCTGGAAGAATCGGACCCATTGGACATGACGGGATATTTGGCGGACATGTGGTTGTCCTCGAAGATTTATGAGATTTTCTATGATACAAATTTGGCCGCGGCTTCGGCGCAGACCCAGCAATTGGACAACAGCCTGGGAAAAATGCGCAAAGAACGCGATGTGGTCAAACTGAAATACCGCAAGGCCCGCCGCGGGGACATTGACAAAAGCTTGCGCGAAGTCTTTTCCGCCAGAATGATGGTGGTTAAGTAGAGACGCAGCATTGCTGCGTCTCTACAAAGAGAGGTAATTATGGGACCAACCGTAACAACAAAACCGGAAGTGACGAAAAATACCGGCCGGGTCGCCGCGGTCCAGGGGCCGGTGGTGGACGTGCGTTTTCCCGTTGATGAAGAAGCGCCGGCGGTTTATGACTGCATTGAAACGTTTTCTTTGGACGGCAAGCGCATTGTCCTGCAGACCGCCGAACATTTGGGGCCGGGGCTGATCCGCTGCATTTCTTTTTCCGAAACTTTGAATTTGCAATTGGGCGCGCCGTGCACCAACATGAAAGAGCCCATTGCCATCCCCATCGGCGACGGGTGTTTCGGCCGGGTCATGGACGCCGCGGGACGTCCGCTGGACAATGCCGGCCCGTACGATTGCCCCTCGACGGTGCCTATCCGGCAGGCGGTCAGGCAGGTGACCTTTGATTTGAACAAAAAGGGGCGTGAAATACCCGAGCTTTTGGAGACCGGCATTAAATACATCGACCTGCTTTATCCCATGATCAAGGGAAGCAAGACCGGGGTCCTGGGAGGGGCGGGGTGCGGGAAGACCGTCGTCATCCTGGAGCTGATCAACAATATCGTCAAGGCCCACGGCGGCGCCTGCGTGTTCACCGGGATCGGCGAGCGCATCCGGGAAGGCAATGAACTTTTTTATGAACTTGAAGAGAGCCATTTATTGCCCAAGGTCATGCTGGCCTTCGGCCAGATGGACCAGCCGCCCGGCGCCCGCGCCGAAGTCGTCAACGCGGGGCTGACCATGGCGGAGTATTTGCTGGCCAAAAACAAAGACGTGCTTTTGTTCATGGACAATTTGTACCGGTTTATCCAGGGCGGGCAGGAAGTTTCCACGTTATTGGGCCGCGTCCCGGCGGAAACCGGGTATCAGCCGACCCTGGCGTCCGAAGTCAATCTGGTCCAGGAGCGCATCCGTTCCGTTGAAGGCGGCGGATCCATCACCGCCATGCAGGCGGTGTATGTGCCGGCCGACGACATGACCGACCCCGCGGTGGTTTCCATTTTTGCCACCCTCGACGGGGTCGTGGTGCTGTCGCGGGACCTGGTGCAGCGCGGCATGTACCCGGCCATCGATCCTTTGCAGAGTTCCTGCACCAACCTGGACACCAACGTGGTGGGCCGCCGGCATTATGAGGTGTCCCAGCAGGTCATCCAGCATTTTAACAAACATAATTCACTCAAGCGCATCGTCGCGGTCATCGGGCTGGAAGAGTTGAGCAAGGAAGACCAGAAAATATACAAACGGGCCGATAAATTGTATAATTTTATGACCCAGCCTTTTACGGTCAGCGAGGTGTTCACCGGCAAGAAAGGCGAATATGTGCATTTGGAAGACAATATCGCCGGGTGCGAACGCATTTTGCGCGGGGACTATGACCATATGGAGGCCCAGGATTTTTACATGATCGGTAAAGCGCCCAAGATTTAAGGTATGTATAAACCAGCCGCCAATAAAATCCTCATCGATGTCCTCATCAAGGCCGGCCTGCTGACCCAGGCGGAGGCCTCGCAATGCATTATTCTGGCCAAGCAGGAGCGGTGCAACCTCAACACTTATCTGGTCCGCCACGGCATCCTGACTGACCGGGAAATCATCGACACCCTTGCCAAAGAATTAAAGCTTGAAGTCGTCGACCTTAAACAGATCGAAATCCCGCCGCAGGTCATCGAACGCGTCCCGGTCAAATTCGCTTCTTTTTATGAATTTATGCCCATTGCCGTTGAAGGCAATGTGTTGACGCTGGCGATCTCCTCGCCGTTGGACGTGCGGGTGGAAGACGACATCCGCGTGCACCTGGGCCTGGAGCCCAAAGAGGTGCTGGCCTTAAAATTCGACATCGCGGAGGCGTTGAAAAAATATTATGGATTGGCCTCAGACACGATCGACAAGATCCTCACCAAGGAGCCCAAACACAGGCAGGAGCAGGCGGATGCCTGGGTGGAGGACATCGAGAAAAAAAGCGAGGACCCCTCGGTCGCCAAGCTGGTCAACCAGATCATTTTTGAAGCATATCAAAAGCGGGCCACCGACATCCATCTGGAACCTTACCGCGACAAGGTCCGCCTGCGCTACCGCATTGATGGGATCTTGGTCGACGCGCATTTGCCCCCGGAAGCCAGGCATTTTTTATTGCCTATTTTATCCCGCATCAAGATCATGTCGAATTTGAGCATTACGGAAAAGCGCCTCCCGCAGGACGGCAGCGCGGTGGTGCGCACCAATGAGCAGGACCTGGATTTGCGCGTCTCCACCATCCCAACGCCGCGGGGGGAAAGCATGGTCGTGCGTATTTTACCGACGAAAAACATGCGCACGAATTTGGAAAGTCTGGGCTTAAACGAGCACAATGCGGTTAAATTCCGCCAGT
Source organism: Candidatus Omnitrophota bacterium (assembly GCA_016206745.1). Classification (GTDB taxonomy): domain Bacteria; phylum Omnitrophota; class Gorgyraeia; order Zapsychrales; family Fredricksoniimonadaceae; genus JACQQW01. The sequence goes on from JACQQW010000123.1 coordinate 4,812, forward strand.
TGATCCAACAGCCGCACGGGATCATTTTTGTCACCGGCCCCACCGGCAGCGGCAAAACCACCACCCTTTACGCCTGTTTGCATGAGCTTAACGGGGACGAGCATAAGATCATCACGATTGAAGACCCGGTGGAATACGAGATGGAGGGAATCACCCAGGTCCAGATCAATTCCAAATTGAATTTCACGTTTGCCGAAGGCCTGCGCAGCATTTTGCGCCATGATCCGGACATCATCATGGTGGGGGAGGTCCGTGATTTGGAAACGGCTGAAATTGCCATCCGCACGGCGCTCACCGGGCACCTGGTGTTTTCGACCCTGCACACCAATGACGCGGCCAGCGGCATCACCCGGCTGATCGATATGGGCGTGGAGCCGTACCTGGTGGCGTCGTCCGTCGAAGCTTTTGTGGCCCAGCGTCTGGTGCGGTTGATCTGTCCGAGTTGCAAAGAACAGGACATGGATGTGCCCGGCCGCGTGCGGCAGGAGATCCGGCAATCCTTGGGTTTGCCCCATGATGATTTTCCGGTGTACAAAGGCCGCGGTTGCGATCGATGCAACCAGACCGGCTTTTATGGGCGCAGCGCGATTTATGAAATTTTTGAAATGACAGAAACCGCGCGGGCGCTGTTGACGACCAAGCCCCGGATTGAGCGGCTTAAACAGATGGCGATCGGGGCCGGTATGAAGACTTTACGGCAAAACGGCTGGCAATGCGTGGTGGCGGGGACCACCACCCCGGCGGAAGTGCTGTATGTCACGGCCAAGGATGATGCGTCCGTGGTTGCCAATGCCGCCATGACCAACGAGCCTGCTGTCTTTGTTTAAAGAATACAAAATTATCCAACTCATTTATGCCGTCATATCTTTATAAAGCCAAAGACGCCTCCGCGCAAACCATCAGCGGGCGGATCGCCGCCCAAAACCAGGATGAGGCCCTGGAAATGGTCCACAGCCAGGGGCTGGTGCCGATCTTCATTGAGGAGGAGACCGCGCGGGGAGTGCTGGTCAGCGAAATCCGTGAACGCCGCGTTAAATCCAAAGAGTTATATTTATTCACCAAACAGTTGTCCGGCCTGATTAAATCCGGCGTTGCTTTATTGAAAGGCCTGGAAGTCATCGGAGCACAAACCCGGAACATGTACTTTGCCAGGGCCATCAGCGATATTGCCGTCGGGGTCAAGACCGGACGGTCTTTTTCGGCCTGCCTGGGCGATTATCCGGCGGTGTTTTCGCCTTTATACGTGGCGATGATCCGGGTCGGGGAAGAAATGGGGCATTTGCGGGAAGTCCTGGCTGATCTGGCGGTATTTCAGAAGCGGCAGGAAGAAATGTCTTCAAAAGTGTCCGGCGCCCTGGTTTATCCGGTGGTCATGCTCTTGGTGGGGGGGAGCACCATATTTTTTATCCTGACTTTTGTCATGCCCAAAATTTCCGCCATCTTTGCCGGGACCGGAGAACGGCTGCCCTGGCCGACGGTGACGGTGATGGCCGTCAGCCATTTCTTAAAATTGTTTTGGGCCCCCATTGTGATGGCCGCCGCCGTCGCAGGCGTCACATTCAACCGCTGGCGGGTCACTCCACAAGGAAAGATTGTCATTGGGCAATGGCTTTTGGGCGTCCCCTTTGTCCGCGACCTTGTGCTCAAGGCGGATCTGGCCAGATTTGCCAGGACCATGCATCTGCTGTTGGACAGCGGCTTGACTTTGATGCGGGCCATTGAAGTGGCGGCACCGACGATCGATAACCCGCAGTTGAAGGCGGACATTTTTTTGTGCGCCGAAAGGCTCAGCGGGGGGGAAAATTTGGGCGGCTGCTTGAAACGGTCGGCGCTGGTCCCGGAAGTGTTTGTCCAGATATTGACCGTGGCTGAGGAAAGCGGGACATTGGATGACGCTTTAAAGGACATTGCCGAATCCTGCGAGGCCGATGTCAATGAAGCGGTCAAGACCATGACCACCCTTTTGGAACCGTTCATGATTTTGGCCGTCGGGTTGGTGGTGGGCTTTATCGTATTTGCCATGCTCTTGCCGATTTTTTCCATGGACATCATGGCCAGGTAGATTTGAGAGATTTAATCAGGAGGGAATATGCATAAAGAACAACGTTCTATGGGATTTACATTGGTGGAAATCCTGCTGGTGGTGGTGATCATCGGCGCTTTGGCCGCGATGATCATTCCGCGCCTTGCCGGCCGCGGGGACCAGGCCAAGATCAAGGTCGCCAAGTCGGACATCGACGCCAACGTGGCCACGGCGCTTAAGCTCTATGAGCTGGACAATGGGACATTTCCGACGACGCAGCAGGGGCTGGCGGCGCTGCGCGTCAAGGCGGCGACCAACCCCATCCCGCAGAACTGGAACGGCCCTTATGTCGAAAAAGACCCCATCGACCCCTGGGGGCGGCCTTACGCGTATGTTTCCCCCGGGGACCACCGTTCGGATTACGACCTTTCCTCAAAAGGCAAAGATGAAGCATCCGAGAAGGACGACATCGTCAACTGGCAGTGATGACCATTCCGGTTTTCTTGCATGCGCTTTTTAATCCCGCCCGCCCTATCAGGGGAACCTTTATAAGGGTTCTTCAGGGGCGGGCGAAACTTTGCAGGCTTGTAATTGAAATTTTCAGCAAATTTGCGGTATGATATTGACAAAAGGCACACAAGATTTTATACTTTGGATGGGGCGGCATGAAACCTTTTGACTGGGATGATACAAAAAGCAAGGCCCTGGAAAGAGAAAGGGGCATTTGTTTTGAGGACATTGTGATAAAAATAGAGGAAGGATTTTTGTTGGACAACATAGACCATCCCAATAAGATAAAATACGCGCATCAGGGGATGCTTGTTGTCAATGTGGACGGGTATGTTTATGGCGTTCCTTATGTGGAAGAAGAAAACACCATTCATTTAATCACTGTCTTTCCGAGCAGGAAATTGACTAAAATTTATTTAGGGGGTGAGGCATGAGAGCGGCCTTAAGCAAAAAAGAAGAAAGAGATTTGATTGCGTCGGTTGAGCGCGGTGAATGGAGGCCGGTCAAGAAGGGTGAAAAACAACTGCAACATTTCCGTGAGGCCGCGCGGGAGACCTTAAGAAAAGACGCCCGTATCAATATCAGGCTGACCAAACGCGACTTTTTTAATCTCAAGTCAAGGGCGTTGAGGGAAGGGATCCCTTATCAGACCCTGGTTTCCAGCGTCATACACAAATACATAACCGGGCAGTTCGCTTCTCAAAACGGCTGATTGGGCGGGAGGTTTATATGGCAAGTCTGGATTTTAAAGGAAAATCCGTCGTCCAAAATTACCATTTGACGGTTAAATATCATGAACTCATCCCCCACAGGGGGAAAAGTTTAACCGGTAAGGTAAGTTTGAACGATAACCTTATCATCCACGGCGATAATTTGAAGGCTTTAAAAGCCCTTTTGCCCACTTATGCCGGAAAGGTCAAGTGTATTTATATTGATCC
>JACQQW010000122.1 GCA_016206745.1 Candidatus Omnitrophota bacterium
ACCCTGCACCATATGGTGCAGGGGAGGGAATATGAAGTTTCTATTCTTGATGGATCCGTTGGAAGGGATCAAATTCAACACCGACACCACCTTCATGCTGATGCTCGCCAGCCATAATAAAGGCCATAAAACTTATTACCTGCCCAAAGACGGCATTAGCTTAATCGACGGTAAACTGTATTTTCACGTCACCAGGGTCACCCCTCAAGCGATCGAGCATAAACCGTTTATTATAGAGCACAGCGCGCGGCTTTCCCAGGACGATGTTCACGCGGTCTTTGTCCGCCCCGACCCCCCTTTTGACGGCCGGTATTTGATGAACACCTGGCTGCTCGACCATTTGCCCAAACATGTCCCGGTCGTCAACAACCCGGCGGGCGTGCGCGCGGTCAATGAAAAAGTGTGGGCCGCCCAATTTAAAAATTTGGCGCCCCCAACGGTCATTTCCAGCAATAAACATGATTTGCTGGCATTTATCGCCGAACATAAAAACACCATCGCCAAGCCCACTGACGCTTTCGGCGGACGGTCGGTGTTCCATGTCGAGGCGGGCCATGCCAATACCCATGTCATTTTGGAAACTCTAAGCCAGGGCTATCATGAAACGATCATCGTTCAAAAATACGTCCCGGAAGCCAAGAACGGAGACAAGCGGATTTTATTGCTCAATGGCGAAATTTTAGGCGCCATCCTGCGCGTGCATGGCGAGGGCGATCACCGCAATAATCTCTACGCCGGGGGCACGGCCCTGGCCGCCACAATTAATGAAAGGGACCGGCACATTGTGGACATTCTCAAACCGCATTTGCGCGCTTTGGGCCTTTATTTTGTGGGCATTGATATTTTAGGGGACCGCCTCATCGAGGTCAATGTCACTTCCCCCACCTGCCTGCAGGAAATGGACCGTTTGTACAATGCGCGATTGGAAGAAAAAGTCATTGATTTCGTGGAAAAACTGGTAGAATTATGGGGACACGTACCTAATTCAAAAAATTAGGTACATGTCCCCATAATTCTATGCTCCAAGAAATAAAAAATAAAATCGAAGCCGCGGTCCCAGGGTCCGCCGCCTATATTCTGGATCCCATGAATGACGGCCAGCATTTGCAGGCCCTGGTCGTCTGCGCGGCATTTGAAGGCATGCCGGTCTTTAAACAACAGCAAATGGTCATGGCCGCCATTAAAGACATTTTCCAAACCGTCCATGCCTTGGGACTCAAAACATTCACGCCATCCAAATGGCAGGAGGTCAAGAACCAATATGTTAACTAACTCCATACGCGCGCAAATTGAAAACGACATCAAAAACAATAAAGTGGTCATTTACATGAAAGGCAATGTGCAGCAGCCCATGTGCGGGTTTTCCGCCCGGGCCGCGCAAATTTTGCAGTCCTACGGGGTCCCCATCAAAGAGCATGATGTGTTTGGCAGCGAAGAACTGCGCCAGGGCATCAAGGAATTCACCAACTGGCCCACCCTGCCGCAGATTTTCATCAACGGCGAATTTGTCGGCGGCTGCGACACCATCACCGAGATGCATGAAAACGGCGAATTGGCGAAGATGCTTCAATAGCTGTGCTGGTCCAATTTAACTTTGCCGCGAAAAATCCAGTAAATGGCCGCCGTATACCCCAGCACCAGGGGCATGCCGATGAGCGCTATAATGAGCATAATGCCCAGGGTCTTGGGCGAGGAAGCGGCATTATAAATAGTCAGGCTGTGCTGCGGGTTGGGATTGGAATAGACCATGTTGGGAAAGACCCCTGATCCGAATAAAAACATAAACAAAACGATCGCCACACTCGATGATACAAACGCCAGGAAATCCTGTCCCTTATAAATGCAGCGCGGGATATTGGCAATGATCAAAAGTTTGATCAACGGGATGGCGAATAAAACCGGGCGCAGTTTTAATTGTTCGACCATGTGAGGGGCATACAACATGGTGGCCATGGTCAAAGCCACATAACACAACACAAAGAAAATAATGGAACTCTTCACCCACTCCCGCGCTTTATTATGAAATTCCCCTTCAGTTTTCATGACCACATAAATTGCCCCGTGCATCATACACACGGATAATACCGTCAAGCCGCACAATAAAGCATAGGGATGAAGCAGGCCCAAAAAGGTGCCGTGGAATTCCTTGTCCGCGCCCAAAGGGACCCCCCAAATCAAATTGCCTAAGATAATGCCGAATAAAAACGCGGAGAAGGCGCTGGCCAGAGAAAAAGCAATGTCCCATGCCCGCCGCCAGACGGCAGACGGATGCTTGGACCGGAATTCAATGGCCACGGTGCGGAAAATCAAGGCGAACAATAAGAAATAAACTGCCAGGTAAAAACCGGAGGCCAGCGTGGCATAAACATCCGGAAACGCCGCGAACAAAGCCCCTCCGCCGGTCACCAGCCACACTTCATTGCCGTCCCATACCGGCCCTATGGTGTTGATCATCAACCGCCGCTCGGTATCGCCTTTGGCGAACAAATGCAAGGCCCCCACACCCAGGTCGAACCCATCGAGCACGGCATACCCGGCCAATAAAACACCCACTAAAATAAACCAAATGAGATTAAGATCCATTTATGCTCTATGCAGATGCCGGGTGTTTGCTTTGGGGTCTGGTTCTTCCGGGCCGTGCTTGATTTTGCTGTCAAATAAATAAACAAATAAAATAAACAACAATAAATAAATCAGCGTAAACATGATCAGCGAGGTCAACACGGCATGGGCCTGCACGGCTTTGGACAGGCCTTCGCTGGTGCGCAAAAGTCCGTAGACAATCCAGGGCTGGCGGCCCACCTCCGCCGTCATCCATCCCAATTGATTGGCCGCTTGCGGCAACAGCACAGACAGGGCCAGCGCCTTCAATAACCAGGGCGTTTCAAACAATTTGCCGCGCCATAAATACACCACAGAAATAATGCTCAAGGCAATCAGGCAAAGGCCAATGGCCACCATCCAATGATAAGACTGAAACACAATATTCACCGGCGGCATGTCCTCTTTCTTAAAAGCGTTCACTCCCGGCACCGGTTTGGCGGCGTTTCCATGGATCAAATAGCTGAGCAAGCCGGGGACTTTAAGGCCGTATCTGACTGCCTGTTTTTTTTCATCCACATAACCCCACAGGTACATGTCTGCCGGGGCTTGGGCGGGAAAATGCGCCTCCATGGCGGCCAGCTTAGCGGGCTGATGTTTGGCCACCCCTTCGGCGCTGATGCGGCCGGTCACGAGCTGCGCGATGGAAGCAATCACCGCCACGGCCAAAGCCGCTTTCATGGATGCCTTGGCAAATTCCACATGCCTTTTCCTTAATAAATAGTAAGCGCTCACGCTTAAGACTAAAAATGCCCCCGCGTTCCAACAGCCCAGGGTCACATGGGCCAGGCGCTCCATTGATGAGGGGTTAAAGACCATGGCCCCAAAGTCCGTAATCTCCGCCCGGGCATTAAGGCCATCCCCCACAATGCGGTAACCGGCCGGGGTCTGCATCCAGGAACCGGCCACCACGATCCAAATGGCGGAAAAATGCGCGCCCAAACAGACCAGCAGCGCCGATAACCAGTGCATGAACGGGCTGACCTTGTCCCATCCAAAGAGCAAAATCGCCAAAAATCCGGATTCCAGAAAGAACGCGAACACGCCTTCCGCCGCCAAAGCGCTGCCGAACACATCGCCCACATAACGCGAATACGTGGACCAGTTGGTGCCGAATTCGAATTCCATCACAATGCCCGTGGCCACCCCGAGGGCAAAGGTGAGCCCGAATACCTTGACCCAGAACCTGCTGGCCATATGGTATAAAGGCTTTCTAGTCAGCATGTACATGCTTTCCAGGATCACGATGATCAGCCCCAACCCTATGGACAGCGGCGGATAAATATAATGGAACATGATGGTCAAAGCGAATTGAACGCGGGACAACAACAATAAATCCATTGGCGCCTCCCAAAATTTATGCTATTATATCGCCCTTATGGCTGGACTGTAAATGGATATATCAAAATGAAAACTGCCGCAAAAAAGCCGATTAACGGCGCAGAAGCCCTGATCAAATGCCTGGAGAATTTCGGGGTCGAATACATTTGGGGCCTCTCCGGAGGGGCCGCCATCCCCATCTTTGACGCTTTGGTTGGGTCCAAAATCAAATTGGTCCTGACCCGCCATGAGCAGGGCGCCACCCACATCGCCGACGGCTATGCCCGCGTGGCCGGCCGGCCGGGCGTGGTGCTGGTCACCTCCGGCCCCGGCGCCACCAACTCGGTGACCGGCCTCACCGACGCGCTGATGGACAGCATCC
>JACQQW010000132.1 GCA_016206745.1 Candidatus Omnitrophota bacterium
AACCCCACGTGGTTCATAGCCCCAACCGGAATAGAACCGGTGTTTTCAGCCTGAGAAGCAGACGTCCTGGACCAGGCTAGACGATGGGGCCGCAGTGGAAATGAGAATATAAAATATAACACATGCCCATTTAACGTCAACAAAATATTGACCCCCCCTGCCCCCTTCGATAGAATGGACCCATGCCAACCCAAATCGCCATCGGTTTCAGCGAGGCCGTCGATATTCAGGAAGCCGCCCAGCAGGCCTGTATCGCCGTTAAAAACCAGCTCAATACGGCCCGGGCCGATTTGGTCGTCGTCTTTGCCTGCGGGCCTTATGCCAGGGCCGAGATCCTGGAAACCATCCATACCATCCTTAAACCCGACCGGCTCATCGGCTCCTCCACGGCGGGGGTCATCCTTTCCACCGGGGTCTTTCCCCGCGGCATTGCGGTCCTGGCCGTCAATTCCGATGAAATCACCTTCGGCATCGCCGCCAACCGGCCAATGGCCGGCACTAATTTGCGCACCGCCGGTTTTGACTGGGCCAGAAAAATCAATGCGGACTTTAAAACCACCCAGCACCAGGCCTGCCTGATCTTTACCGACCATGCCCTGCAGAATGACACTCAATTCATCCGCGGAGCGCAGGAAGTCCTGGGCTTCGGCTTCCCCATTCTGGGGGCGCTCAGCAGCGACGACATTAAACATAAACGGTACAGCCAGTTTTACCAAAAACAATTCCTCACCCAGAGCGCCGTGGGGCTGTTGATCAGCGGGGGGACCGCCGCGATCGGCAGCAAACACGGGTTCAAACCGCTGGGAAAACCCCGCGCCATCACCCATGCCCTCAACAACATCATCCATGCCATCGACGGCCAGCCGGCCATGAACATTTATAAAGAATTCTTGGGGGCGGAAACCGAAGGCCTGGGCAAAGGCGGGTTTGCCCCGTACAACATCCTTTATCCGCTGGGCATTTATCTGGAAGAACAAAAACAATATTTGCTTAAAAATGCCGTTGACATCCTTTCGGACGGGAGTATCGTATGTCAGGGAGAGGTGCCCCAGGGCGCGGAAGTGCACCTGATGATCGGCAACAGGGACACCTGCAAACAGTCCGCCATCGACGCGGCAAACCAGGTCAAAGACGGTCTGGGCGGACGTCAGGCAAAATTAATTGTCATCATCGAATCCATGGCACGGCATAAAATCCTTAAACATAATGCTTTTCTGGAAATCCAGGCCGTCAAAGAGATCCTGGGGTACACCACGCCGATCATCGGCCTGTATTCCTTCGGGGAAATCACCCCCATGACGCCGGAATACGGCATCAGCAGCATGCACATACAAAATGAAAGCATCATGATTTTGGCCGTCAATTGATATGTCTACGTGGATCCTTGATCCTTCCCAAATACTGCTGTTAACGGCAATTGCCGTGGTGTCGGCCCTGGGCTATATCGGTTATCTGACCGCGGCCCTGGCCTCCAAGGAAAATACCGTCAATCAAATGCAGGCCGAACATCAAAAACTGATGCGCTCGTTTAATGAACTCGACGAGCAGGCCAAACTCATCGTGCGCACCGACCTGGAACTCAACAAGGCCCAGGAAGAACTGGACAAGCGCCTCAACGGCATTAATGCCCTGCAACGCACTTCCCGCCAAATCAGCCAGGCCCTCAATGAGTCCGAAATCTTCCAAAAATTGAGCCCCGAACTGTTCGAAGAATTAGGGTTCTCCATGGTGTTGGTCGCCGCCTTCGAAGACGGCAAAAGCCGCAAACGCGCCAGCATCGGTATTCCCGAAGAAAAGACCTCTCCCCTGCTGGCCAAATTTGAAAAAGCCGACCATCTTAAGACCGCGCTGAGGGAAAGCCATGCCTTCTCTTCCATCAATGCTTCGCGCAAGAGCAAAGAAGAAATCGCCGGTGTTTTTGAGGCCGAACATTTCATCCTGGCCCCCATCGTCACGCAAAACGGGACCATCGGGTTTGTCTTCGTCGGCAACCGCTATAATGCCCCTGCCGTCACCCAGGGCGACGAAGAGCTGATCGGTATTTTGGCCAGCCAGATCGGCCAAAACATCGAAAACGTCCATTTATTTGAAAAGGTGTTCCGTTCCAGCCAGGAACTGGAACTCAAAGTCAAAGAACGCACCAAGCAGCTGGCCGGCGCCCTGCAGCAAGTGGAAGAAATCAATGAAAGAAAATCCGAATTTATTTCCGCGGTCTCGCATGAACTGCGCACGCCCTTGACCTCCATCAAAGGCTATGCCGCCATCCTGATGGCGGGAAAGATCGGCGAGGTCCCCGACGCGGTCAAAGAACGCTTGGGGAAAATCAACACCCATTCCGATAATCTGGTGGCGCTGATCAACAACCTTTTGGACATCGCGCGCATTGAATCCGGGCGCGTGGAAATGAAATTTGAGCCGCATCCGGTCAAGACCGTGATGGACAATATTTCCGACTTGCTTGCGCCCCAAATCAAGGACAAAGACATCAAACTCAACATCAATGTGCCGGCAGCCATCAAAGACATTTACATCGACATTTCCCAGGCGGAAAGGGTCTTCATCAACCTATTGAGCAATGCGGTCAAATTTACCCCTAAAGCAGGGACCATTACGATCGCGGCCTCGCCGGTCATGGAAAAAGGGTTTATTACCTTCCATGTCATGGACACCGGGATCGGCATCCCGCCGGAAGATTTGGGAAAACTGTTCAATGAATTTTACCGGGTGGACAATGAGATCAACCAGAACGTCAAAGGCACCGGGCTCGGCCTGACCCTGGCGAAAAACATCGTGGAAGCCCACCATGGAAAAATCTGGGTCAAAAGCCAGGTGGGCAGCGGGACCACGTTCTCGATCACCCTGCCTGCTTCGGCCGAAGCTTATGCCGCCAACGTAAAAACCGAAAAAATCATTTAGGTATTTAAAATATGCGCAAAGAAAAAGTCCTCATCATCGACGACGATCCTGACATCTTAGACGTCCTGGAACTGACCCTCTGCGAACACTACACCGTCATTGCCGCCCGCAACGGCAAAGAAGGCCTGGACTTAGTCAAGGCCAAGGCCCCGGACATGGTGATCACCGACTATATGATGCCGGTGATGACCGGGCCGCAATTCGTGCGCGAACTGCGCAAAGACATGCTGTTAAGCCACTTGCCGGTCATCATGCTCACCGGCAAAGGCGAAATCAAAGACATGGTCAGCGGCATCGAAGCCGGGGCCGACGATTATTTGGTCAAACCGTTCGAACCCGAAGCGCTCCTGGCCCGCATCCGCATGATCCTCAAACGCACCATCCGCTCGCTGGACGCCAACCCTTTGACCCGACTGCCCGGCAACACTTCCATTATGGAAGAGCTGCAAAACCGCATCGATTCCGGCAAGACCTTTGCGGTCGGTTACGCGGACCTGGACAAGTTCAAGATCTACAATGACAAATACGGGTTTGAAAAAGGCGATGAGGTCATCCGGGCCGCCGCGCGGATACTGCTGGATGCGGCCCAAACGCGGGCCGGTCCGGACGGATTTGTAGGGCATATCGGCGGGGATGATTTTGTGTTTATCTGTGCCGACGACAAAGCGGACGAGATCAGCCGGAAAATCATAGAAACATTCGATAAAGAAATCCTGTCTTTTTACAATGCCGAAGACATCCAAAACGGGTATATCATGGGCCGCGACCGCCAGGGCAATGAGACCAGGGCCGGACTTGTTTCCGTGTCCATCGGTATTGTGAGCAATTTCGACCAGAAGATCTCCCATGTGGCGCAAATCGGGGAAATCGGCGCGGAACTCAAAAAATTCGCCAAAAGCGTGGGCAAGAGTAATTTTGTCAGGGACCAGCGAAAAATATAAAGGGACATGCGCCTAATTCTCAAACTATTTACACAGGAATTAGGTGCGTGTCCCCAAATTCTTAGCAGTTTTGCCGGCTGGCGCCGGAGCATGGATTCCCGCCAAAGGCCGGCGACGGGCATTCGCAAGTGCGGAACTGGATGCCGTCTGTGCAGGCCGCCCAGGGGCACCACGCGCCGTTAATCGGCGCGGGCTGCGCGCCTTGGTCGCTATTGACAATCACCTGCGCCACTTTGTCAAAATAATCCTGGGAAGTGACCTGGACTTGCGACAAGAAACCGCCCGGAGAAAAAGCCAAGAACACCACAAAAGCCACAAGCCCGCACAACAGCAGGTATTCAAGGGCCGCTTGACCGCGGGAGGTTGAGGGAATGGACGTTTTCATAGACACTATAAATATAACATACTAGGCAATTTTTTTCAAATCACGCACTGCCTTTCCCGGGTCCGCGGCGCCGTATAAATAACTGGCGGTGATTAAAATCCGGGCGCCTGACCTAAGCGCGGCGGGCGCGGTCTGCGCGTTAATCCCTCCGTCAATGGCGATGCCGCCTGTAAATATCCTGCTTAATTCTTCAATTTTAGGCAGGACAGCAGGCATGAATTTCTGGCCGGCAAAACCAGGATGAACGGACATGATCAGCACTCCATCGCAATCATCCAAGACCTCTTTGATCAAAGGGGTCCCGGGGTTAAACACAACAAACGCTTTTTTACCTAAATTTTTAATGCGCCGCAAGTCCCCACGCAATGATTTGACATCAACGGTGTCCACCTCTTTGGGCCATTGGTCCCAGGCCCGGCAGGCATTGCGCCGGGGGCCATAACATTCGGCCTGGATTTGGATGATGTCCGCTCCGGCCTTGGCATAAGCTTCAATATAATCGCCCGGGTGCTCAATCATCAAATGCGCCTCTAAGGGAAGATTGGTGTGCTTGCGCATGGCCTGGATAATGACGGGGCCGATGGTCAAATTGGGGACAAAATGACCGTCCATGCAGTCGATGTGGAAACGGTCAACGCCCGCGGCTTGCGAGCGCTTGATTTCTTTTTCCAAACAGGCGAAATCAGCGGCAAGGATGCTGGCGGAGATTTGAATGGAAGTTTTCATAAAATTATAAATGCGCGGGGAGGGACTTGAACCCTCACGCCTTGCGGCATACGCCCCTCAAACG
>JACQQW010000133.1 GCA_016206745.1 Candidatus Omnitrophota bacterium
GCCGTCGTGTTACCATAAATTTATCAAACGCAATGTCTTGTTGCCGGGGTTTTTCGAAAAATAATATGTACTGGTCAAAATATTTTATTCCGACATTAAAAGAGGTCCCTGCCGGTACGGAGGCGCCCAGTCATCAATTGAGTTTGCGCGCGGGGTTGGTGCACATGCTGACTTCCGGCGTGTATTCTTATTTGCCCCTGGGCCGGCGGGTCTTAAATAAAGTTGAGTCGATCATTCGCCGTGAAATGGACGCCATTGGCTGCCATGAGCTTTTGATGCCGGCCCTGCAGCCTTTGGACATCTGGGCAAAGACGGGCCGGGACGTGGGCCTGAAGGACGTGATGATCACCTTCGACGATAAAAAAGGGCGGCGCATGTGCCTGGGGCCCACCCATGAAGAGATCATCACCACCATTGCCAAAGATTTTATCCAGAGTTACCGCCAGCTGCCGGTGACTTTGTACCAGATCCAGTCTAAATTCCGCGATGAGATGCGCCCGCGCTTCGGCATTGTCCGGGCCTGTGAATTTATCATGAAAGACGCCTACAGCTTTGACCGCGCCTGGGAAGGGTTAAAAAAGAATTACGATCTGCAGTTGGGGGCCTATGTGAATATTTTTAAACGCTGCGGATTGGACGTGATCGTGGTGTCCGCCGACAGCGGGGCCATGGGCGGCAGCGTTTCGCATGAATTTCTGGCGGCTTCTCCCATCGGGGAAGACGCGGTGTGGATCAACCGGGAGAACGGCCGGATAGTCAAAGATGAAGAGGGCAAGGCCCCTGTGGGGGAGGCGTGGGAACGTAAAGTGGCCATTGAGTTAGGGCATATTTTTCAACTCGGCACCAAATACAGCGATGCTTTGGGCGCGGTATTTCTCGATGAAGATGGCAGGCAGAAACCCATGATCATGGGTTGTTACGGCATCGGCGTCAGCCGTTTGCTCGCCGCGATCATTGAACTCAATTGCGACCAAAGCGGCATCATCTGGCCGGCGGGGGTGGCGCCCTTTGACGTGGAGATATTGCCGGTGCAGGCCCCGGATGCCGTGTCCATGCAGTTGGCCGAAGAATATTATAAAGGATTGAGCGCGGCCGGGCTCGAGGTCTTGTTGGACGACCGTGATGAAAGCGCCGGGCGTAAATTCAATGACGCGGACTTGATCGGCATCCCTTATCGGGTGATCATTGGAAAACGCATGCTCAGTCAAAACCAGGTGGAAATCAAAGACCGCCGCACCGGCGTGGTCACGGCTGTGGACAAAGGTAAACTTAAAGAAGAAATTTTGAAGTTATGCCGTCCTTAAATTTGGAAGAAGTGAAACACAAAGTGGAACGTCTGGCCTTGCCGCTGTTGGCCCAGGCGAAGGTGGATTTGGTCGAATTGCGCGTCACCGGGCACAGGGGCGACTTATTGATCCGGTTTTTGGCGGACAGACCCACGGGCGGAATTACCATGGGGGAATGCGCGCGGTTAAACCGGGCCATCGTTAAGGCCATTGATGAGGACGGGTCCCTGGAGGATGACGGGTATGCGCTGGAGTTCTCTTCGCCGGGGATAGACCACCCAAACAGAAAAAAGAAGGGAAAGGTTGGTTATGGACAGTGAATTATTGACTATTTTGGAACAATTGGAGCGCGACAAGGGGATCGATAAAGAGACCTTGATCAGCGCCGTTGAATCTGCCGTGGCCTCTGCCGCCAAAAAGATCTGGACGGTGGACAAGGAAGTGGATGTGCGGGTGGAATTGGACCGGAATACCGGCAAGTTGACCGCTTTTGCCGGGGACCAGCAGATCCACTCCAGTGAATTCGGCCGCATCGCCGCGCAGACCGCGAAGCAAGTGGTCATCCAGAAAATCCGGGAGGCGGAAAAAGACGTGGTCTTCAACGAATACAATGCCCGCATCGGCCAGATCATCAGCGGCGCGGTGTACCGTTTTGAGCGCGGCAATATCATCGTTGACCTGGGCAAGACCGAAGCGCTGGTCCCCAGGAGCGAGCAATCCAACAAGGAAGAGTTCCGCCAGGGCGAGCGCATCCGCGCTTATTTGCTGGAAGTGCGCAAAGAGATCCGCGGGCCGCAGATCATCCTTTCCCGCGCCAACCCCAATTTTGTCAAACGCTTGTTTGAATTGGAGGTGCCGGAGATTTACGAGGGGATCATCGAGATCAAGGCCATTGCCCGCGACCCCGGTGAACGCACCAAGATCGCGGTATACTCCAAAGATGAAAAGATCGACTGCGTGGGCGCCTGCGTGGGGATGCGCGGCTCGCGCGTAAAAAACATCGTGATGGAACTGCATGGCGAAAAGATCGACATTGTCCGCTATTCCGATGACATTAAAGAATACATCCAAACAGCGCTTTCACCGGCGGAGATCGCCCAGATGCAATTGATCAGCGATGAAAAGCGCGTCAATATCATTGTCGATGAAGACCAATTATCGCTGGCCATCGGCAAATACGGGCAAAACGTGCGCCTGGCCGGAAAATTGGTGGGATGGGAGCTGGACATTTATTCCGCCAAACAATGGGAAGAAAAACAGAAAGCCGCTTCCCGGGAAGAGGACCAGGCCAATGGGCGCGCGGACACGGCGCAGGCCCCGGATGAAGATGCCAAACAAGAAGAGGAAGATTAATTTATGCATATTGTGGATTTAGCCAAAGAGTTAAAAATCACCGAAGTTTTTATTTTAGAAAAACTAAAGGCGCTTAAATTACGCGCCAAGGACGGCAAGGAAATCACCCCGGGTGTGGAAATGATTTTGCGCGACGCCCTGGCCGACGAAGGCATCGGCACGCGCGTGGTCGAGGAAGAAGAGGCCCCTAAAAAAGCCGTTAAGAAGCCCAAGGCCGCTGCCGCGGCAAAACCCAAAGCGGCCGCCCAAAAGACCGATAAGCCCAAGTCCCCATCGGGCGCAAAGGCCGCGGGCAAAGTCACCAAGAAACCGGCGGTGGTCGAAAAAATCATTGAAGCAAAATCAGGGCCGCTGCCCAAGGCGGTTGAGCCGCCTAAACCAGCCGTCGCTGCCCAAAAGCAGCCTGTTGCGCCGGCCATTAAGCCTGCTCCTGCGGCGGACCACGCCAAAGGCGGGGCACCATCTGCGCCCAGAGACCAGCCTAAGCCGGAAGCCAGGGTTGAGCCGCCCAAGATCGATGTTTCCAAAATTGTTTTGCCCGCTGAGCCTCTGCCGTTTGAACCGGTGAAGAAAAAGGTGCGTTTCGACCAGCCATTTGTGACGGTCAAACCATTGGTCAAAAAGCGCCGCAGGGGAGAGGGCGACTCCGGGTCTTTCCATCGGGAAAACAGACCTTCTCCAACGGCCGCTGCCATGGCGGGCGCCGGGCCGTCCCTTGCCCAGGGCCCTTTGCAGGACATTGAAATCCCGGTGCCCATCACGGTCAAGGATTTTGCGGTGCGGGTCAACCAAAAGATGAATGCGGTGCTCAAACGGCTTTTGGACATGGGTATTTTCGCCAATATCAATCAAAATCTGGGCGAAGAACTGGTGCAGAAATTAGCGGCCTCTTTCGGGGTCAATGTGCTCAAGACCAAGTCCCAGGAAGAGCAGTGGGTGGATTTGCACCAGCAGGAAAAAGACGACCCTGCTTTATTGAAACCCCGCGCGCCGGTCGTGACATTTATGGGCCATGTGGATCATGGAAAGACTTCTTTGCTCGACCGTATCCGTTGTGCCCGCGTGGCCCAGGGCGAGCATGGCGGGATCACGCAGCACATCGGCGCATATTCCGTCAGGATGCCTGCCGGCACAATTACATTTTTGGACACACCGGGACACGCGGCTTTTACGGCAATGCGCGCCCGGGGCGCGCACATCACGGACATGGTGGTGCTGGTGGTCGCGGCGGATGAGGGGATCATGCCCCAGACCGAAGAGGCCATCGACCATGCCCGCGCCGCCAATGTGCCGATCGTGGTGGCCCTCAATAAAATCGACAAGAAGACCGCGGATCCTGACCGGGTGAAAAAACAGTTGGCCGAGCATGACCTGCTGCCTGAAGATTGGAGCGGGAAAGTCGGCGTGGTCGGTGTTTCCGCGTTGACGGGGGATGGGATCGACGCGTTGTTGGACCGTATTTTGCTGGAGGCGGAAGTCTTGGAACTCAAGGCCAATGCCAGTAAAAAAGCTTCCGGCATCGTCATTGAAGCGCATTTGAGCAAAGGCCGGGGCGCCATCGCTTCATTGATCGTCCAAAGCGGCACGTTAAAAGAAGGCGACGCCATTGTCGTGGGGCCGTATGCCGGCAAGGTCAAAGCTTTGTTTGATGACCATGAGCGTCCTATCAAGGAAGCGGGGCCGTCCGCGCCGGTCGAGATCCTGGGACTTTCCGAGGTCCCTGCGGCCGGTGAAATGTTTTATGTGGTGGCGGATGATAAGACCGCCCGCGCAATCGCCCTGGTGCGCCAGGAAAAAATCAAAAACACCAAATTGTCCGGCAGCGCCAGAGTGTCCCTGGAAGAATTGTATGCCCAGATCCAGGAAGGGCATATTAAAGAACTGCGGGTGGTGATCAAAGGCGACGTGCAGGGGTCTATCGAGGCCATCAAAGAGGAGCTTTCCAAAATCCCCACCAATGAAGTGAAGCTGAAGTTTATGCACACGGCCGCCGGCGATGTCAATGCCTCCGACGTGATCCTGGCCATGGCGTCCCAGGCGATCATCAGTGCTTTTAACGTCGACATCGACGCCAAGGCCCGCGCAGAACTGGAGAAAACACCGGTGGACGTGCGCCGGTACCGCATCATTTACGATGCCGTGGAAGACGTGCGCAAGGCCCTGGAAGGCCTGCTCGCTCCCAAGCTCAAACGCCATTTCGTAGGGCGGGTGGAGATCCGCAACGTGCTGAAGTTGAGCAAAAGCGGGATCGTCGCCGGATGTTATGTGCAAAAAGGCAAGATCCGTAATAAAGCCCAGGTGGAAGTCCTGCGCAACGGCGAGGTGGCGCACGCCGGCCATATCAGCAGCCTGAAGCGCTTTAAAGACGACGTCAAAGAAGTGGCGGAAGGTTTCGAATGCGGCATCACCATCTCCAATTTCGACCAGATCCAGGTCGGGGACATCATCGAGGCCTTTGATATCGAGTCGATTGCGCGGAAACTGTAGTGA
>JACQQW010000128.1 GCA_016206745.1 Candidatus Omnitrophota bacterium
GGGCAGGACGGTGCCGTTATTTTATTCATCGATGAGTTGCATACCATTGTCGGCGCCGGGCGGGCGGAGGGAAGCGTGGATGCCGCAAACCTGCTTAAGCCCGCGCTGGCCCGGGGGATGCTGCGCTGCATCGGCGCCACCACGCTCGACGAATACCGCCAGCACATTGAAAAAGACGCCGCTTTGGAACGCCGGTTTCAGCAGGTCATCATTTGCGAACCGTCGGTGGAGGACACCATCGCCATTTTGCGCGGCTTAAAAGAAAAATACGAAGTGCACCACGGCGTGCGCATCCAGGACGCGGCCATTGTGGCGGCGGCGGTGATGAGCAATCGTTATATCAGCGACCGTTTCCTGCCGGACAAGGCCATTGATTTGATCGATGAAGCGGCCTCACGCTTGCGCATTGAAATCGACAGCATGCCCCAGGAACTGGACCAGAACGAGCGGGAAATCCGCCGTTTGGAAATCGAGCGCCAGGCCTTGAAGAAGGAAAGCGACGAACCTTCCAAACAGCGGCTGAAAAAGCTGGAAGCCGAGCTGGTAAAATTGAAAGAGGACAATAAAAGCATGCGTGTCCGCTGGCAGAATGAGAAGTCCGCCATCGACCGCATCCGCGCCATCAAGGCCCAAATTGAAGCCAGAAAATCGGAAGAAGCCAAGGCTGAAAAGGTGGGTGATCTCAACAAAGTCGCGGAAATCCGCTATGGCGTCCTGGTGGGTCTGCAGAAGGAGTTGGAAGCCAGGAACAAAGAGCTGGCTGTTGCGCATAAAGACGGGGCCATGCTCAAGGAAGAAGTGGAGGAAGAGGACATTGCCGCGATCATCGCCAAGTGGACCAAAATCCCTTTGTCTAAATTGATGCAGGGCGAAACCGAAAAGCTCGTCCGCATGGAAGATGCGTTAAAAAAACGCGTGATTGGGCAGGACCACGCCATTGAGGCGGTTGCCGCCTGCATCCGCCGTTCACGCACCGGGTTGAATGATCCCAACCGCCCTTTGGGTTCTTTTATTTTTGTGGGGCCCACAGGGGTGGGGAAGACCGAACTGGCCAGGTCCCTGGCCTGGTTTTTGTTCGACGATGAGAACGCCATGGTGCGCATTGACATGAGCGAATACATGGAAAAACACAGCGTGGCGCGCCTCATCGGTGCGCCGCCGGGATATGTGGGATATGAAGAAGGCGGGCAATTGACCGAAACCATACGCCGCCGGCCGTACGCGGTAGTGCTCTTCGATGAAATCGAAAAAGCGCACCCGGATGTGTTTAATCTGCTGCTGCAATTGCTTGACGACGGGCGCTTGACCGACGGCCAGGGCAGGGTGGTCAATTTTAAGAATACCATTGTGGTGATGACTTCCAATGTCGGTACCGCGGAGACCGCGGATTTAAGCGATCAGCGTAAAATCGAAGACCGTATTCAGCACATTCTACGCGGGCATTTCCGCCCGGAATTCTTAAACCGGGTCGATGAGATCATCGTGTTTCACCGTTTGGGCCGGGAGCACCTGAAAAAAATTGTGGATGTGCAGTTGAATATTTTGGCCGGCCGGCTGGCAGACAAAAAAATCACCCTGGCCATCACCGACAAGGCCAAGGAAGTCCTGGCCCGGTTGGGCTATGATGAGCTCTATGGCGCCCGGCCGTTAAAACGGGTGGTCCAGCGCCTGGTGCAGGACCCCATTGCCCTGCGGATTCTAAGCGGCGGGCTCAAAGAAGGACAGAAAATCACCGTCGACGCCAAGGGGGATGAATTGGTATTTTTATAAATGATTTTGACTAATCTTACCAAACCGGCTAAATTATAGACATGCGTATGGTGTGCCTGCTAGCCGGTTTTTTTATGTGCGCGCGGTTCGTTTTTGCCGACGGGCCCATCAAGGACGGTTTTTATGATGAGGTCGATGCTCAGGGGCGCCTTAAGCGCACCGTCGAGTATCAATACGGCAAACTCAACGGGCGTTTCCGCACCTTTTATCCCGATGGCCGCATCGACGGCGCCGGGGCCACCCTCAACGGAAAACTCGACGGCATGGTCTTGGGTTATTGGCCGGACGGTGTTTTGAAACTCAAGTCATTTTACCAGGAAGGGAAACTGCACGGCGCCTCGACGCTCTATTATAAGAACGGCAAACCCCAGGCTGAAATCGAATATATCAAAGGTGTGCAGAGCGGGGTGACCAAAGAATATGACGAACAGGGCCGGCCGGCATGGGAGCGGCATTTTGCCGGCGGAAAAGAGCATGGCATCAGCAAAGAATTTACCTCTGAAACCGGCGCCCTGCGCCGCGCGTATGAATACAAAGACGGCAGGCAAACAGGGCTGGTGCGTGAATACCATCCTGATGGACGGGTCAAAGGCGCGTACCAGGCGGTCGACGGTTTGCGCCAGGGGCTGGGCCGTGAATTTTATCCCACCGGCCAAATTTCCCGCGAGGGAAATCTAAAAGATGATCGATGGGATGGCACCGTCACCAGCTACTATGCCCATGGTCAAGTATTGAGCGAGGTCAATTACACCAAAGGCCATAAGAATGATGAGCATTGGCGGCAATTTTATGAAACCGGAGAATTGATGTCGGAAGTCAAGGTGGCCGATGGCCTGGAACAAGGCATGGCCCGTGAATATCACCGCAACGGCAAGGTGAAGTCCGAAGGGTCATTTACGGACGGCAAACGCCAGGGGATTTTTAAGACTTATGATGCCGACGGGCGGTTGGAAAGCGAAGATGAATTCAAAGATGACCGGATCCGTTATCACCGCCAATACAATTCCGAAGGCAAATTGCTGATGGAACAAATTCATTACCGTCCTTCCCCTGACTGATTGGCATTTTCCCTGAAAATATGCTACATTCTTACCATGTTTCCCAAAGCCATTAATATTTTTGTCGCCGTGGTTTTTTTGTTTTCCTCGATGATGCCTGTCCCTGCGGTAGGGGCGATTCACGAATCGCCCTTACAATTGCCGCAACCAGGCGTCATGGTGAATTTAAGCCCGGCGCACATGCCGGTCCTGATCAAAGGCCTGAAAGTGCATCCAGAGAACCCATTATTGTTTGATTTTATCATTGATACAGGCAATTCTGGTCTGAAGGTAGGGAACGGTCGCGACCGTTCCCTACAGGATGAATCGATGAAATTGATCAAATATTTCCTGGCTTCATTAACCATTCCCGAGAAGGACCTCTGGGTCAATTTGTCGCCATATGAAAAACACCGCATTTTGCCTGAGGCATTAGGCCAAACCGAGCTGGGCCGGGACATGCTGGCCCAGGATTATATGCTCAAGCAATTGACTGCGTCATTGATGTATCCGGAAAAATGGTTAGGCAAAGAATTCTGGGAAAGGGTTTATAAGCGGGCCTATGAACTGTATGGGACTACGGCCAATGTGCCGGTCAATGCCTTTAATAAGGTCTGGATCACGGCGGAGAAGGCCAATGTGTATGTTCATGATAACACGGCATTTGTAGTCGGATCACATTTGAAGGTCATGTTGGAGGAGGATTACCTGGCGCTTGGGAAAAACGCGAACGGGGGATATGGACCGCAAGCCCGAAGGGATCGGTCCGTGTCCCCGCAGAGACAGGGAAACCACCATAACGCCTTAGGAACTCAAATCATCCGCCAAATCATCCTTCCTGAAATTGAGCAAGAAGTCAATCAGGGTAGAAATTTCGCCAATCTGCGGCAGATTTTTTATTCCATGATCCTGGCCACCTGGTATAAAAAGAATTTGAAGCGGGCATTATTAAACCAGGTCTACGCGGACAAGAATAAGGTCGATGGCATCAAATTTCGTAGAGACGCCATTAATGGCGTCTCTACACCGGAAGAAATATATCAACGTTATCTTGCGGCGTATAAAAAGGGCGTGTTTAACTATATTAGAGAAGACATGGACAAGTCCAGCGGACAACCGGTCCCACGCAAATATTTCTCCGGCGGGCTTATGGATTTGGCCATGGCCATTGAAGTCCCTCGTACAAACCGGGATGTCATCAATTTTCATATGCAAGGGGCCGCCGTCGATATCCGGGCCATCATACAAGATGGGGCAATGGCAGGAAGGGGGCCGGTGCATCAGGAGATGCCAGAGCAGACGCATGAAGGGGAATTATTGTCGTTAATTAAGGATGGGGGGTTTACTTTCGTTCGAGCCAATGGAACGGTCGCTCTTCTGAGCGGCAAGGGAGATATTGCGGGGTCTGTTCCCATTGGCCCACAGATGTTGGGATCTATGGGAGGGACGGTTAAGATTTTTGATGGGGACAACGGCAACGTGTTAAATATGCAGGACGTACAAGAGAGGAGCAAGAAAGAAAGCATAGTCTTATATCCGCTTAAGTATATTTCCGGTGAGGAGTTTATAGTATTGGTCGTTAACGATAGTGCAAGAGCGGGGCGTTTATCTAAACATCCTCGCACATTAATTCTTGAGGCATCTGCTTCGTGGCTTATTGCATTTTATATTCTTAACCGAAGTTATAATATTATTTCAGGCGTCAGGCGCTGGCACAAAGAGAAGCTTGGGCCGTTTCTTGAAATCTCCGCGCTCCTGATGACCCTTTTCGTGTTGGATATAAGCGGGTATTCTTCCCGCCATTTCCCGCCGGAATTGATGGTCTTTAAAGCCGTGCATGGCCTTATGCCGAATGAATATGTGCGTTCGTGGGCAGGAAACAATTCATGGCATGAATTTGAAGAAATTGCCAGGGGTGGACATCAAATGGTCACGGATGAGTATAAGGTCATTACTATAATTGAAGGCGACGGGCATACGACTATTGCGGAGTTGTCAGAATTTATTTTTGGAAATTCTGACAGGCATTCCGGTACAGTCAATTTCTTTCATATTATTAGAGAAGAGCCAACAA
>JACQQW010000129.1 GCA_016206745.1 Candidatus Omnitrophota bacterium
CGCCTCTTCAACCGTACCCTATAGCGTTATTGTTTATTATTGATAAATTTATTTTAAATCGTTTTTAAAGAATTATCCGCCGTAGTATAATAAAACCATGGCCAGAAGCAAGGATTTAGGTTTTTTTTGGGGAGAAACGGATTTTTATATTGTTGAGGGGCCGGAAAATCTTCCGCGGGTGGTCCCTGTTGCCGTTTCTTCCGTCGGTGAATCCGATGGAACGGCTGTTGATGATGTCCGTATCACCGCGCTTATTCAAAAGGGCCTGCGTGAAGCCCGCATCAGTTCAACCCAGGTAAAACTTTCGGTCTCTTCCGGTGTCATTGTCCGTTCATTTTTACTTCCCTGGATGAAGGCGGGTGAAGTGAGCGGCGCGGTCGAGTTTGAAGTCAAAAAATACCTGCCGTTTAGCCTCAAAGATCTTTCCTACGCTTATCACCCGGTCCCTGTTACGCAAGAGAAGATTAAAAAACTGCGCATCGTTTTTGTGGCCGTGCGCCGGGATTTTTTGGAACGGTGCACCCGGATCCTGGAACAAGCAGGGCTAAATGTTGTATTCAGCGAGCCTGCGCCTTTGAGTTTGGTGCGCGCCTTGCTGGCCAAGAAAATCATCCCGGCTGACCAAATAATTGCCGTACTGCACATTGAATCTACGGCGGCAAGGATTTTGTTCACCCATGAGGGAATGGTGCCTTTTATCCGGGAGTTTCATTTAAAGGCCCCCAACAGCAACGTTTCACCGGATGATCCCCAGCTCATTAAAACCAGGCTGTTGAATGAAATGCATAATTCATTGGAATTTTACAGCCGTGAATACGCCCGGCAGCGGGTCACCCAGGTGGTGGTTTTGTCCCCGGATCCGGGCCATCCCTATGGCCAATGGTTAAAGGATGATTTGGACATTACGGTCACGTCCGTTGATCCGGCTTCCATTGCCGGCGGACAAAATTGTCCCGATCCCATCGGCGTGCTCAATGCCTTGGGGGCCGCGTTGGCCGTGGAAGGAAGGTCCAGGATTGTCTTCAATCTTTCCAGGAAAGCCGTGCCGCCGTCGGCATTGATGTCGGCGATCAATGCTTTTGACATCCGCCAGTATATGAAGGCGGTCAAAACGGCGGTGGTCTGCGCGCTGGCGCTCACCGGTATTTTCGCGTTGGGGCAGTCGGGGCTTTCCAGGTTGCAAAAGTCGGAACAAGACCTCACGGCCCGGCAGGGAAATTTCGTGGACATGCCGGTGGACGATGTCCAGAGCAAAATCGATAAAAACGACTTGAAATTAAAGGGCTATAAAAACATCGTCTTGAAAAGCGATTCCATCCAGATATTTGCCCATATTCCGGCCCTGCTTCCCGAAGGGGTATGGCTGGTCAATTTTAATGTTAAATCCGCCGCGCCTGCCGGCCGTGACGGGCCGGCGCAGGCCCGCTGGATCGTGGAACTGGGCGGATACGCGTATGCGCAGGACCCTAAACAGGAAATCCGCCTTGTGCATGAGTTGATCGGCAGGATCAAAAAAGAAAGGCGCCTGGCCAGGTTTTTTACTAATGTGAATTTAAAAAATATACAGAGCCAGGACATGGATGGGCGCACGGTCGTTTCTTTTAACCAGATTTGCACATGAGATGAATTTAGAAGATTTAAAAAAAATTTACCAGGGCAAAATCGACTTGAAGTCGTTCAATGTGGACCAGTTTCTTGCGTCGCTGGGGGAAAAGAAAGAGACCGTGGCGCAGGTGATCGTTGTTGTTGTGTCTGTTTTAACGGCGGTCTGGTTGTGGGGCAGTGCCCGCGACCGGGAAGACCAATACCGCCGGGACATCGACCGGCTTAATATTAAGGCCGGGGTCGTTCAATCCTATAAAGACGGACTTAAGAAAATGCAGTCATTCATGGAGACCGTCCCCAAAGGTCTGGATGAAGAACAATTCGCTTCCCATATCGCCGACCACGCCGCTCAAAACAGCGTCCCCATCATGTCTTTTTTTCCGGGACGGAAAAAATCAGATAACTTCAGTGACGCGCTGTCCGCGCTTGTGACCGTCCGCGCCGGTTCTTACAGGGGGTTTTTACAGTTTGTCAAGGACATGGAGGGTTCCGCGCATTCCTTAAGGATTGATTCGTGTTCGCTGTCCTCCCAGGCCTCCGGAGGCCGGGGAGAGGGTATGATTGAAGCGCAGATGGAAATTTCGTCCGTGAGTATAAGAAAATGAGGGCATTGTTCATTACGTTTTTATTTTTTAGTTTCTGCTGCCGCGCGGCGGCGGAAGAAGAGCCATTGCCGGATTTCTTGACTTTGCGCGATCCTTTTTTGCCGGCACTGCCCAGGGAAGAAATAATTAAAACACCTGTTGAACTGGGCCGGCAAAATGACAATAATACTTCACAGCGGCCGGGGACGGGCAATGTTCCGGCCGGCCCAACGGGGTTCCTTCCAGTTGCGGTCCCTCCTAAAAAAAAGCCGCCTTCATTGCAACTGGATGGGATCGTTTGGGGCTCCGAACATCCACAAGCCATTGTGGACAACGCGGTGGTGGGCGTGGGGGATGAAATATCCGGGGTTAAAATATATGCCATCAAAAAAGATGAGATCGTGGTTTTATTTGAGGGGGACAAATTTCATGTGCGCATGGAACAATAAAATATTTTTATCGGGCATGGTGATTGCAGTTTCTTTCGCCGGGTCTGTTTGGGCCCAGGCGCGGATCAGCCTGGAAGACAGCCATTTTATAGATCCGCAATATTCCCGGCGGATTTCCATGGACTTCAAGAACGCCTCATTGGAAGATGTGCTTAAAATTTTCTCCAAACAGTCGGGCATGAATTTCATCGCGGCGCAGGACATCAGCAGTAAAAAGATCACTTTGTTTTTGGAAAACATCCCGGTCGAAGAGGCCCTGGCGAAAATCCTGGATGCCAATGGGTTGGAATATGAGATACAGCCTGGCAGCGATGTTTTTGTGGTGCGCGGCAAGACCGAGAAGGACAATATCATTACCCGTATTTACCAGCTTAAGCACGCCTCGGTTTCATCATCAAAGATCAAGAGCACCATTGCGATCAGCGCGAGCTCTTCTTCCTCTTCGTCTTCCTCGTCTTCATCTTCATCATCTTCGGGGGCATCATCGGGCGCTTCCACGACCGGAGCTGCCGCGTCATCGGGCGTTTCCGCGGCAAACACTTCCAACGGCATTTATGCCGCGATCCAGGCCGTCATGTCCAAGTCCGGGACCCTGGTGGAAGACCCGCGCACGAACAGCTTGATCATCACCGATGTGGAAAGCCATTTTCCGGAGATTGAGGCCACCATGGCCAAGCTGGACGTGCCGGTGCCGCAGATTTTGATCCAGGTGGAAATGCTGGACATTTCCAAGACCACTTCAGAGCTGATGGGGGTCAAGTTCGGGAGCACGCCTTTGAGTTTTACCGGCGCGGCAAAGAGCACAATCCTTCCGTTTAATCAAAGCGATTATCTTCAGAAGCTTGGCAGCACCTTGCCGACGAGTTCGAGCGGCTCCAGCGGTTCGAGCAGC
>JACQQW010000124.1 GCA_016206745.1 Candidatus Omnitrophota bacterium
AAGTTAGCGCCAAAAGTAACATTAACTTCGCCACGACAAAAAAAATTTCTATCGCTTGTTGCGGAATTCCTGTGCCACACTGTCAAAACTTGACAACGGCAATCGGTCCTGTCTAAGACCGCATTGGTCACATCACTGACTTCCGCGCGGGCGGGAGGCCGGCCCAACGGTGCAGACGATCTTGGTTTTATGAAGAGGCATGAAATTGCGTTTCGTAGAGCCTGCGGTAGAGCGGGGTATTAAACAGCAATTCATCGTGACGGCCCATGCCCACAATCTTGCCCGATTCAATGACTATTATTTTATCGGCTTTCATGATGGTGGACAAGCGGTGCGCGATGGCAATGACCGTGCGGCCCCGCATCAATTGGTCCAGGGCCTGCTGCACAAATTTTTCCGACTCGGAATCCAGCTGCGAGGTGGCCTCGTCCAAAATCAAAATAGGCGGGTCCTTAAGGATGGCCCGGGCAATGGTCAACCGCTGCTTCTCCCCGCCGGAAAGCCTGAATCCCCGGTCTCCCACCATGGTGTCATAGCCTTTGGGCATTTTTTCAATAAAGGCCTGGGCAAAAGCGCTTTCGGCCGCCTGCCCAATCTGCTCAGGGGAGGCTTCAAACGTGCCATAAGCGATATTATTGCGCACCGTGTCGTTAAATAAAATGGCCTCCTGCGTGACAATGCCGATTTGCGCCCGCAGGGACTTAAAAGACGTCTCCCGCACATCAATGCCGTCGAACAAGACCCTGCCGCCGGACGTGTCGTAAAAACGCGGGATCAGGTTCACCAGGGTGGATTTACCGCCGCCGGTAGGGCCCACAATGGCCGCCAATTCGCCTTTCTTGATTTCCAAATTAATGTCTTGCAGGACCAGCCCCGAAGCTTTGTCATAAGCGAAAGCCACGTGATCAAAAACGATCTTGTCCTTGAATTCTTCCAGCACTTTGGGGCTGGGCGCCTCCATGACCGTGGGCTTGGTTTCCAGCACTTCATAAATACGCTCACTGGCGGCCATGGCCTGATGGATGATCGCCTGCACATTGGCCAGCCTTTTGATGGGACGGATCACCTGTATGATGGAAGCAAAAAACAAGGCGAACACGCCGAAGGACAACCCCCCGTCCATGACCTGTTTACCCAAGAATAAAACAATGGCAATACCGCACACCGCCCCGGTGATTTCGGTAATGGGACCGACGATCATCATGTTCTTCAACGATTTCATGCGCACCCTGTAATAGGCCTCGTTTTGCTGGCGGAAACGCTCGATTTCATATTTTTCCGTGCAGAAAGCTTTTAAAATGCGCACCCCGGAAATGGTTTCCAGCAAGTGGGAATTGATGTCCGCCATCCGCTCCTGTGTGGTCCTGGATAATTTGCGCAGGCGCTTGGTAATGACCGCCATGGGCCCGCCAATCAGGGGAAACATGATAAAAACGATCAACGTGCCTTTGAAGTTGACGGTAAAAGCAAAACCGATAAAAACCAAAATTAAAAACGGCTGTTTAAAAAGGTCGGTGACCGCATAGGACACCGCGTTTTCAATCACCCCCACGTCATTGGTGATGCGGGAGACCAGCTCGCCGGTGCGCTTGCGGCTGAAATAATCCAGGGACAAGGTCTGGATGCGCTCAAACAGGCGGGAACGCACGTCGCGCATGACCCTTTGGGCCGTGTCATTCATCAAATAATCCGACCAGAACAACACCGCCTGTTTTACGGCAAACATCGCCAGGAATGCCAAAGGGACCATCCAAAACAAGGCGTGCACTTCTATGGCATTGAGCCCGTTGACTATATTATTGAGGAAGGCCGGGACTTTATTGGGCAGGATGATTTTTTTATTGGTAAAAATGCGGTCGATGACCGGCAGCATGAAGGACAATTGCACCCCTTCAAACAAGGAAGAAAAAACAATCAAAACAATGGCGCCGGTAAAACGCTGGCGATGGCCTTTGAGGAACGACAACAATTTAAAATAATTGCCCATATGAAGTTTACCCTGTGCCAGACGCGAAGCGCTTTGTCTTGGTTCAGGGTTGAATTTAGCATGGGGTTTGACATTTGTCGAGGGGTTTGTTAGTATCCTTAACATGCGCAAAATCGACATTGCCCTCATCGGCACAGGTTTCCTGGGGACCCGTCATTTAAAGACCCTGCATGCCCTGCGCCCTAAAGCCAATATCACCGCCATTTGCGACCATCATCCGGACAAAGCCAGGGCCCTGGCCCGCCAATACCATGCCCCTTGCACGGCGGATTACCGGGACCTTTTGGGCAAATGCGAAGCCGTCAGCATTTGCACGCCCACCATCACCCACGCCGAAATCGCCCAGTTCTTTTTGGAACACGGTGTGCACGTTTTTGTGGAAAAACCCATAAGCTACAGCCTCGATGAAGCGGACGCGCTCATTGACCTGGCCCAAAGAAACAGCCGCATCCTGCAGGTCGGCCATGTGGAGCGTTTTAATGCCGCATTTGTGGCGGTGGAGCCGCTGCTGCGCGACCCCTTGTTCATCGAATGCCACCGTTTGAATTTGTTCCCCAACCGTTCGCTGGACGTCGGCGTGGTCATGGACCTGATGATCCACGACATCGACATTATTTTAGGGCTGGTCAAATCGCCGCTCAAAGACGTGCAGGCGGTCGGCATCAATGTCCTTACGGCCAAGGAAGACATTGCCAATGCCCGCCTCACCTTTGCCAATGGCTGCGTGTGCAATGTCACGGCCAGCCGCATTTCCCCTGAAGTCACCCGCAAGATCCGCATCTTCACCAAAAACGCCTATATTTCGCTCGACTATGCCAAACAAGAGGCCAATATGTACACCAAAGATGAGCGCGGCATCCACCGCAAGGGACTCCCCATTGAAAAAGACGAGCCGCTGAAAAAAGAACTGGAACATTTCCTCGATTGCGCGCGCGAAGGCAAACAGCCGATTGTTTCGGGTGTGGAAGGCAAACAGGCCTTGAGCGTGGCCTTAAACATCACCCAAAAAATATGGGAACACCGCAAGCATGTGCTTTAATATATGAAAGAAAAACCCAGAAAGGTCATTCTCATCGTCGCCGGCGAGGCATCCGGTGACATGCGCGCCGCGGGACTGGTCAAGGCCGTCAAAAAGATTGACCCTGATATTCATTTCACCGGTGTGGGCGGCAAACACATGTCGGAGGCCGGGGTAAGAATATTGGCCGGCATCGACTGGTTGGGGGTGGTCGGCATTTGGGACGTCATCAAACATTTGCCGCTGATCAAACGCATTTTTGATTCCCTCCTGGCCTTTGCCCGGCGGGAACATATCGATGCCGCCATTTTGGTCGATTACCCCGGGTTTAATCTGCGCCTGGCCCGCGCCCTTAAAGGCATGGGCATCAAGGTCATTTACTATATCAGCCCGCAGGTCTGGGCCTGGAAGGAAGGACGGATCAAGGCCATTCAAAAGACCGTTGACCGCATGCTGGTGCTTTTTCCTTTTGAGAAAGACATTTACGCCAAATACGGCATGAACGCCGACTATGTGGGGCACCCGCTGGTGGATGAGGTCAAGGTCACGGAACCACCGTCGAGCGTCAAGGCGGGCCTGGGCTTTGGGCCGCATATGCCCGTCATCGGCCTGATGCCGGGCTCCCGCATCAAAGAAGTCCAGCGCCACCTGCCCTTTATGCTCGAGGCCGCCAAAATCCTTTTGGCCGGGGACCGCAACCGCCGGTTTATAATCCTGAAAGCGGCCACGGTCCCCCGTGAGATGCTGGCCATGGCCATCCAAAAGACCAATGCGCCTGCCGTCATTTACGACGGGCCTGCCTATAACGGCATCGCCGCCATGGACGCGGGCATCGTGGCCTCGGGCACCGCGACCCTGGAAACCGGGCTCTTGCTGCGGCCCATGGTCATCCTGTACAAGACCGCCTGGCTGACCTATTGGATCGCCAAGCTGTTCGTGAAAATCCCTTATATTGGTTTGATAAACGTAGTGGCGGGCAAAAAGATCGTCGAGGAATTCATCCAGAATGACGCCACGGCCCAAAACATCGCCATGTCCGTCGAAAAAATATTCCGCAGTCCCAACACCTACGGGCAAATGACCAATGACCTGGCCCAGGTCAAGTCCCGCCTGGGCGCCTCCGGCGCCTCCGCCCGCGCGGCGGCAATTGTGGTGGAAGAATTAAATAATCTTTCCGCTCCAAAGTTGCCCTAAAAAATCCCGCCAGGGCAAAAAGTGGATCCCTTTGTCAATCCTTCCCGCGCGTTCATTGGTGACAACGATTGCTTTCTTTGGTCTGTATTCATCGTAGAACGTTCTTAAGCCTTTGACGTCGAGGTGGTCCACCCTGGAAGCGCCTTTAACTTCAATGGCAGCCTCTCCTCTGGCCAGAACAAAATCCACTTCCAGCCCTGATTTGGTCTTCCAGTAATTAATATCAAAATCCAGGTCTTTATAACTGCCGTATGCCGTCAATTCCATAAAAATAAAATGCTCAAAAGCACGCCCAAATTCTTCGCCTTTCTCTTCCCCGATCTCCCTGTGCGTCAAAGCTCCTGCCAGGCCAACATCAAACAGATAGAATTTGGGGGCGCGTAAAATCACTGCGCGGTCCTGCCTTCTTTTAAAAGGTTCAATCATGCGGCCCAAAAGCGTGTCTTGCAATATTTGATAATATTCACGCACGGTCTTGTAATCCACGCCGCAATCCCTGGCCACATTGGAAAAATTTGTTATTTGCCCATGTGAATAGGACATCGCATCAAAAAAACGTGAAAAAGCGGGAATATTGCGCGTCAGCCCTTCTTCAAAGACCTCCTCTTTAAGATAATCATACGCATACGCTTTCAGTTCTTTTTTTGCGTTGGCCTCGATATAATGCAGCGGAACAAGCCCGTGGTTTAACGCCCTGAGTAAATTAAGGCGGTCAATTTCTGCAGAAACCAAAGGAAACAATTCAAACCGCCACGCGCGGCCCCCCAATAAATTCGCCTGACCGCGTTTTAATTTTCTTGCCGAAGAACCGCACATAATAAAACTGATCCGCATGTTCTCGATCATCCAGTGCACTTCATCCAGGATGGCGGGCACTTTTTGCACCTCGTCAATAATGACCGGGCCATGGATCGTTGATTTCATGCCGGACAATTCCTGGCGCAATAAAGACGGCCTCTTGACAAAGTCCATGTAAATATCATTATCAAGCAGGTCGAAATAAACGCTTTTAGGGAAATGTTGGCGCAAAAAGGTCGACTTCCCCGTTTTGCGGGGGCCCCAAAGAAACGCGGATTTCCCTTTGGGCAAGTCCATTTTAAGAAATCGCTGAATGACCATTTAGGATATTCCTCCTATTTAGTTCAACTAATTAGAAGTATATACCCTAATTGGAAATACTTCAAGAAAAACCTAAGTCCACGC
>JACQQW010000023.1 GCA_016206745.1 Candidatus Omnitrophota bacterium
ATTGTGTTTTGCGGCGCTTAGTTTAAGCGTGAACCCTCTGGAGGGGGGCAATAGTCTGCGGTTTGAACGGACGATCCAGGGTCTGCGCAACAAAAAAGAGGTCCGGGTCCGCGTTGCCTCCAGCGATGGAAAAAGATATCAGGTCTTTCAAAGGGTCCCGGAGCCCATCAGCAATGAAAAAGGTGAAAGCCTTGACCTGCAGGCCATTGAAACCGAGACCCTGGCCGGCGCCAACAGTTCGGGAACATTGTATATGCAAAATACCGATCATTTGAGTTTCAGTGAACAACTGATTTACACCTCCGCAGAGGGAGGACAAAGCGATTCTTTTATCGTGGGATATACCGTCCGTCCCGGCCTGGTCAATTCCGATGGGAATTTCAGGGGCAGGCTGGAGTTTACCACCCGCGCCGCGGAAGAAGCATCCGGGGACCGGGCGGTGATCGACATTTTTTTAGAAAACCCTTCGCATTGGAACATTTCGATCGAGGGGGGGCGCAACCACAAGCGGGTGCTGATCGATGCTTCCGATACCAGCCCCAGGACGGCGGACTTTGTAAAAATATCTTTTTCCGGGAACCTTGCAGGGGAGGCGCGGATTTATCAGGAAGTGGAGTCTTTGCCGCAAAATGAAATGGGCAGGGAACTTGATGCGGATGCGCTGCGCATGGACATGGCCGGCGATACGGAAGGCTTGCGCGTCCGCGGCCCGGTCCCATTGGAACAAACCAGGACGCTTGTTTATTCCAGCCGGAAAAGCGAGGACAGTTTTGTGGTGTATTATTTGGCGGACCCGGAAAAAATCGGCCAACAGGATGCCGGCTTTTATTCGGGGAAAATAAAACACATCGTAGAAACGGCCCAAGGCCGCCAGGAATTCCCCATTGATCTTCAATGCCGTATCCAGCCGGTGTTCAGCATGGATGTGAGCGCCCCTCCTGAGGGGTTAAGCTTTTCACATGTATTTGCGGCCAATCCTCCCCAGGAAAAAGAAGTGCTGGTGACCGTCCGTTCCAATCTCCATAAACCTTATCAGGTCATGCAAAATATCCAGGCGTCCATGGCCAATGAACAAGGAAAAGAATTTGATAAAAGATATTTTTCCTTCAAGGTCGATGTCCCGGCGGGGCAAAAGGGCCGGACCAAATTCAACGGCTTTTCTCCGGTGGAAACCGGAGAATATCCGGTATTGTCTTCGGACGCCCAAGGCAGTCCGGCAACATTTAAAGTGGTGTACCGTTTGCAGGGGTACCCGCAGATGAATTCCGGCAATTTCTCGGTGCCGGTGCAGTTTTCTTTAAACCAGGATTAACCATAAACTATAAGGAGGGCGTTATGAAGATCCTATTCGGTTTGGCAGCAATGGCGGTTCTTTGTGCCTGGTTCCACGCAGGGCCGTTGTGGGCGGACACAAAAACGTTCACGGTATCGGCGTCTGTGCCTTTGGCAACGAGCGTCAATTTTACCGCCACCAATATCAATGCGGCAACCGGCAACCGCACGGCGGTCAGCGGGAACTCTTTGAGTTTTGATCCCATGTCGTTTAACAGCACCAGCCAGGCATGGTTTCCCGACCATTTTTTTGCCGTGGATGTCGCCCCCAGCGGGCCCGGCAACATGAATGTGACTGTCAATTATACGGAAGGCAATAACCCCAATAATCCGGCCCATGGCCTTGGGTGGAAATCAACGGCCACGTTCATGAAAGTCACAGGCACGACGGAGACCGCCTTGACGGCCCATGGCCCCAAGAAAATGCTCAAAGATTTAAGCGGGGAGAGCATCACGACCGCTGAGATCAGCGGCGGTTTTTTGAGGACTTATTTGGGGGTCGTCACCAAAGACCAGTCCGCCGCGTTCCCGGACCCGCCGACGAGCGAGCTGTTTACGAATGCCGACAAGTCGGGGGCCTATGACGGATCACTGGTCATCACAGCGACGGTCTCTTAAGGCCCGGCACATGGCGGCAAAGACCGTTTGTTTGGCGTTATTGGGTGTTGGCGTCCTCGCCGGACCAGTCATGTCCCAAGTGTTCCTTGAAGAGGGGAAGGTGTCTTTGGCTGTTTCCGGAGGGGACCGCATCCACAAGTCCATCACCGTCCAAAACACTTCCGCCGGGGATTTGGACATCAAGGCGTATTGGGAAGATTTCCGGTATCAGCCGCCTTATGATGGATCCAAGGCATTCTTTCCGTCGGGTACGGTGCCGGAGTCCGCCGGCCGGTGGGTCAATTATTCGCCCCAGCAATTCACCCTGCCGTCTTTCGGCAGACAGCAGGTCAATTATACGGTCAGCGTCCCGGAACATATTGACGCGGGGCATTATGGGGTGCTTTTTTTTGAACGGTCCGTCAGGCGCGCCCAAGAAATGTCCGGACTCAATGTCGTGACCAGGGTGGGCTGTTTGTTTTTTATTGAGCCAAAGAATAAAATAAAGAAAGCCGAAGTGCGGGGCCTTAAACTTGATGGGCGGGGCTTAAGGGGTGATTTTATCAATCAGGGCAATGTGGTCCTTACCCCCAACGCGACCTACCATATCATGGATGAGCAAGGGCTGGTGGTGGACCGCGGCGAGCTTAAGAAATTATATGTCCCTCCCGGCGCTTCCGCGTCTTGGGAAATTTTCTTGCCCCAAAATTTAAAAACAGGGCCGTACACTTTGGTCATCAACGCGGACCTGGAAGAGGGGGATGTGGTGGTCAAAGAAGCAGGGCTGGTCAAAGACGGTTCCGGCCGACTGATCATTGAAAATGTGCGGGATTGAGCATGAGATTCCCTTATGAGCGCGCGATGGAGGGCATGCATTTTTGCTTTGATCCTTGCGGGAACGCGGGCTTCACCTGTTTTTGCCGGTGATCAATTCAACGGCTATGGGCATTACCTGGCCAAAGGCATTGAGGCCATGAACAATCATGATGACAAAAAAGCCTTTCGTTATTTTATATTGGCCCAGATGTACGACCCCTCGGCCAAGGACCCGGAGAAATATATTCAGAGGTTAAACCAGGCCCATGCCATGGCGGCCCCTTCTGCTGCAGGGAACGGCCGCGGCCGTTTTCTGCGCGTCCCTCTTAAAAAAGCCAAAGGCCCAGCACAAGTCATTTCACTTTCTGATATGGACGCCAACTCCCCGGCTAAAGCCACGGTCCAGGTTGAGTTGGGTTCATCGATCATTATTGAAGGCATGAACATTCAAAAATTTTTAGTGGCCAATGAAGGTTTTATTATGGTCAAACACATTAACCGCGATCAAATTCAAATAGACGCCCAGAAGCGCGGCAGCACTTTTCTCCATATTTGGGACGGTTCCGGCCGCCGGACCATTTATGTGGAGGTGGTTTTTCCAAGCACCGGCAGCGAAGACATTTCCGGTCACATAGGTCCGGTTGAGCATGCGCAGCCGTTTAAGTTTACATATTCCAATGATTGGAGTTCATATTATTATGGGGACAATGTTCCGGGCCTTGAGCGCCAAAGTGTGAACTTCCAGCAGAATTTTGCCATTAACGGGGACACTCCCTACGGGGCCGTGGACGCTTCGACCACTTTGAGCCAGTTTAATGCGCC
The DNA here is from genome assembly GCA_016206745.1 of Candidatus Omnitrophota bacterium. Classification (GTDB taxonomy): domain Bacteria; phylum Omnitrophota; class Gorgyraeia; order Zapsychrales; family Fredricksoniimonadaceae; genus JACQQW01. The sequence continues at coordinate 3,568 of JACQQW010000023.1, forward strand.
GTTGCAAGTCCTGACCTATACCGCAGGCCTGAGCAATGTTCCGGTTGAGGGGACCAGCGGTTTTAATTTGCGGGCCTTTGACGCGCAGCGCTATTTAACGCCGCTGACCATGCCCGCCACGCGCCTGCGGGGGGCCTTCGCGGATGTTGATCTGTTCCAGGACATCGCGGGTCTGTCTTTGAGCCATGGGCAAAAGCGGTCTACGTTTGGGTTTATTTCTCAAGGGAGTAACGTGTCCCGTGATTCTTATATTGATGCCGTGAAGATCGCGCTTTTTCCCAAGGACCGCAACCATCAATATGCGTTCAATATTGCCGCCGGCCATGGAGCAGAGCACCCGCCGTATTTGACCAAACGGGTTTACTCGATCGAGGGGCGCCGCGCGTTTGACGGCATTACGCTCAATGGTGAAATCGCCCGAGACCAGGCGCATCATGCGGCCTTGGCAGGGACCAAATGGGAAAAGGGCCCGTTGAATACCGCCCTTAATTTCAGGAACGTCAATAGGAATTTTAACAACGTATCAAGTTTCCCCCCCAACCAGGGAGAGATCGGCGCGGCCTGGACCACCGGTGCCAACCTGGAGAAATTCAGCACCAATACGTTCGTGGATGTGTACCGGGACCGGTTTTATTTTAACCCCAATGATCCCGAAGCGTTGAATTATGATGCCAATGCCCGTGTGCGGGTGCCGTTTAGCCGGGACCTTTGGAGCGAGACCAACGGGTATTATACCTATACTCCGGGAGAACTGTCACCGAGGAGAAATGGGTCCCTGCATGAGCGGTTTTCGAAATATTTTGATGTTTGGGGCGGCCGAAAAGGGACTTTTTATGCCGGGGGCGCCTATCAAAGGAGCCGTTATGCGCATGCCTCCGCCTCAGAATACGACCGGCACGCGCTGATCGCCGGCGCCCAACTCCCTCTGACGGGCCATTTATCATCTTTCGCCAATTATGAATATTCCTGGGTCCATGAAATTCTTTCAGGAGAACATCTTAATCCCAATGTTTTGAATGCCGGACTTGGTTATAACAAGCAATTGACCCAAGGATTTTCAGTGAGCTCACAGCTGACCTACCGTGATGAGCAGGGGGTCAGGGGCACCAATAGTTTTTTAGCCGGAGAGGACAGCGCCGGCGCTTCCATAGGGTTTTCTTACAGCCATGCCAATGACATTAATTTTTTTGCGGACGGGCGTTTGCGCAGGGTGTGGCCGCAGGCGGAAGGCAATGTTTCTTATAATGATTTGGACATCCGTTTGGGCATGCGCGTTGTATTCGATATGTTTCCGGGCTGGGACCCTAGGGGCCATGTGTCCGGTTTGGTGTTTAAAGACAAAAATAGCAACGGGAAACCAGATCCGGAGGAGCCGGGCATTGGGGGCGTCAAAATTAAAATCGGGGACAAAGAAGCGGTGACCGATCAGCAAGGACGGTTTCGAATGAATATCCGGGCCAAGAGGGTGATGGTAACTCCGGTGCTGGAGAGCATTCCGTCCGGTTTGATTTTTTCAACCCCCACGTTTTCAAAGGTCGACATTGCGCAGGGGCGGGCTTCCAGGGTTGACTTTGGCCTGATGAGTCAGACAGGGATTTATGGCGTGGTCTTTGTGGACAAAAACGGCAACGGCACACCCGACAGCGGCGACCAGTTTATCCGCCGGGTCAAACTGATTTTAGACGGACGGATGGCCCAAACCAGCGACGGCAGGGGCGCATATTTTTTTAGAAGCGTCGCTGAAGGCAAACATACCATCGCATTGGATTTAAATACGGTCCCCCTGGACATGCTGCCCATGGTGAAGTTAAAGAATGAGATCCAGGTGGCCGAAGGCACAACCTATATTCTTAATATTCCCATGAAGATTAAAAAAGATTAATCAATTATTCACGTTAGGTTCATAAAGTTTTTGCTATTTATAGTCAATAACTAAGGGAGGAAATATGAAGAAAGTCCTTATTGTTGAGGATGAGCAAAGGATCATCGACATTTATTTGAGATTGCTTGTCCCGGCCGGCTTGATCGTCCGCTATGCCAAAGATGCCCAGGCCGCCACCAGCATTTTGGTCAGGGAAGACATCGACTTGATTTTGCTGGACATCAAAATCCCCAAGATCGACGGACGGACGATCTTTGAGATCATTGAAGAATATAACCCGAACATCAAGGTCATTGTCAGCAGCGTATATCCGATCGAGAAACAAAAGGAATTGATCCCCCGGGCCGCGAATTATTACGATAAATCCGAGGGGCCGATTCCTCTGTTGGAAAAAGTCAAAAGCGCGCTGGCTGCCTAGCGATTTTGTCAATGAACGGCAATGCGGAGGTCGATATGAAGAAAAATTGGATATTATCAATGATGGCGGGCGTTCTTTTTGTTTTTACGGGGCTTGGATGGGCCTATGCCCGGGAGGAAGAAAATAAAATGGATGAGGTCTCTTCTAAGATGGACAAAGAAAGCCGTGGCCCCGGCGAAGCCAGAAGGGTTGAAGAACGCCTGGAGAAAAAGTTCAATGTTACGGATGCCCGTATTGACAGTCTGCGCAAGCAAGGGTTGGGTTATGGAGAAATCGGCACCACCCTTTCTCTGGCCAGCCGTATGCCCGGCGGTATCAATGACCAGAATATTCAGAAGGTCATGGATCTCCGGCAGGGGCAGGGCGGGCATAAAGAGGGCTGGGGAAAAATTGCCGGCCAGTTGGGGATGACCTTGAAGCCGTCCGTCCGGGACATGGACGACGTCCACCAGGCCCGCCGTGAAGATGGGTCTGAGCAGAGGCGGGACCAGAGGGAACGGCCGATGGAAGCGTCCCATGGACACGGCCATGCCGGCCCGGGTCATCACCGGTAATGAATGACCAGTCATCAAAATCCGATTTAGTCAAAGCCATAAAATCAACTCGCATGGGCCCCAAGGACCCGGCATAGTTTTAAAATCCCCCATTGGACCTGAAAAAAACCTGGAAAATAATTGCCAAGCGATGGAGGTCTGTTATAATCCTGACAATATTATTTCACGGTTGGATATAATTGAAAACACATAAAGTTATGACATTTATTCCTTCTTCAAATCCTAGTCAGTCAGTCAGTCAGTCAGTCAGTCAGTCAGTCAGTCC
>JACQQW010000126.1 GCA_016206745.1 Candidatus Omnitrophota bacterium
GTTTATTGAGATTGTTAAGGAGCGTTTAAGCCGTTTAGAATTGTCGGAATAAGTCACTTAAAAAGCAGGAAGGGGCGTCGCATATCAACGTTTGATTAGTTAGTAATGATATGTATTTATTCCCGGGTTTTTCCGATAACCGTATAAAGTGAAATATATATCCATCCTTTTATTAGCTTTGACTGCCGTTTCCTGCGCGGGTCCCGCCAGAAACATCCAGCCCCAGATCAACGCTTTGGTGGCGGCCCGGCGTTTTGACCGGGCCCTTTCTTTTTTAGCGGATGACCCGTCCCTGTACGGAAAACACAATGGGCTTTTGTACTGGCTGGACAAAGGCATGGCGGCCCAATTGGCCGGCCATTATCAGGACAGCATCGCCGCTTTTTCCGCCGCCCAGCAAAAATACGACGAGCTTTACACGCGTTCCATGACCCAAATGGCTTCCACCTGGGTGGTCAATGACTATGCCCAGGATTACCGGGGGGATGACCATGAGTATGTCCTGGCGCATGTGCTGCAGGCCTTAAATTTTGCGGTGCAGGGCAATATTGATGAGGCCCTGGTGGAAGCGCGCCGCGTGGACCAGGCCCTGGACCTGATCAATGCCCGTTATAAACCGGGCCAAAAGAATGTCTACAGCGACGACGCTTTCGCGCGGTTTTTGGCCGGTATTTTATGGGAAGCCACCGGCACGCCGGAAGGGATCAATGACGCGTATATTGCCTATACCCGGGCCATGGCCCTCTATGAACACCCTCCACAAGTATTAAAAGACAATTACGCGGCCACAAAAGCGTTTATGGAGCAGGGCACACGGCCCGCTTCGGGCAAAGCGGAAGTTTATGTTTTTGAATATACCGGGTACGCGCCGCTGAAAGTATCGGATTCATTTCCTTTGCCGCTGGACAGCGGCCACATCACCAAAATCAGCTTCCCGCGTTACTTTGACCGCATCAGCGAGGTCCGGTCTTCGCGGGTGACGGCTATCCGCGGCCAACAGGAACGTTTTGTGGACACTGAAATAGGCCACGATATCGGAGGCACCGCCAGGAAGATATTGGCCGGCCGCAAAGCCATGATTCTGGCCAAGGCCGGACTGCGGCCACTGGCCAAATATGCGGCCGAAAAAGCCGCTGAAATAAGCGTCCGCAGGGAACATGGGAATTTACCTGCCGACGCATTGAATATATTGGCCAGTGTTTATAATTTGGCGACCGAGGAGGCCGACCTGCGGGGGTGGCAGACCCTGCCCGATGAAATACGCGTGGCAAAGCTGGTGCTGGAACCGGGGGAATATGAATTATTTATGGAAGATTTGGACGAGCACAAAGGATTGCTGGAAAAAAGGCCCCTCGGCCGCTTTACTTTTAAATCCGGTGAAAAGAAATTCCTTATTTCCCGCGGGTCCCGTTGAGTTAATTAAAATAACAAAAAAATTGCCACCGGCATGCGATTCATATAAAATATCTTATTATGAAAATACTGGTTGTCGATGACTCCGCGCTTGACCGCAAATTATTGATCCGCACCTTCATGAAGGCGGAGATCAGCCATGAAATCCTCCAGGCCGAGGACGGGGAGCAGGCCCTGGAAATCCTGGCGAACAATTATAAGGACATTGGTTTGATCCTGTTGGACTGGCAGATGCCTAAAATGTCCGGCATCGAGTTAATGACGGGCATTGTGCATGTCCCGATCCTGGCTGAAATTCCGATCATCATGGTGACCGCTTCGGGGTCCGAAGAGAACAGGAAACTGGCCCGTGAGGTCAACCCCAAGCTGGCCGATTACATTATCAAACCCTATAAGACCGAAGCATTGCTGGCGGCCGTCCATCCGTACGTGCAATGACAATTTCTAAAGAATAGTTTTTATGGCAAATCCTTTCAATGTGTTCAAGGTCAAAGAATCGATCAAGAACAGCATTTTAAAAATTAAAACTGTTCCTGACTCCAACCACGCCGAAGACCTGTTCACCATGTCTTTGGCGCTTTGCGCGGGCGTGAAAAGGATCTTTTTTGAAAAGTCCGAGGCGGTGTTTTCCAATGAGCCGGTCATTGAAAAAAAGCTGATTATCCAGTTCATGCAGCGCATGCGCATCGACGGGATGGAAAAGTTCGACCAGACGACCGTTCTGTCCGCAGTGCATTTTTATAAGGACGCGGCCGATTTGGCGTCCAGCCTGCCCGCAGGCGTCATGATTGTCTACATTGAACGTAAATTTGTGCCTGAGATGCTGCGTTTGTTTAAATATCCGTATATTGATTATGATGACGACACCGAGGTCTTGGACGGCGCGGGCGCCATTGTCAATTTGATTGCCGGGCAATTCAAGAAGGAGCTGGGCCGCTTGGGGTATGCCGATTTGCAAATGTCCCCTTTCAAAAGCTATATCAATTCATCCGTCAACGGCGTGGAATATCCCCGCAGCCAGACGCACAAATATGAAATCAGTTTTGAAGTCGATGATAAAAAGCGCATGGTGGTGGAGATGGTCATGGCCCCGCTGTCCAAACAGTAGGAGAAATGGTTATGCCTAAGAAAATCCTGATTATCGACGACGATCCGACCATGGTGAAAATGGTGGAGTCGTTTTTGGCCGCGCACGGTTATACGGTCCTGTCCGCTTCCGGCGGGGAAGAGGGGCTTGAACAGATCAGGGCCGGCCGGCCGGATTTGATCATTCTGGACATACAGATGCCGGCCATGAACGGCTATACGTTTATTTTTGAATTCAAGAAGATCCCGGACACCAGCGCCATTCCCGTCATCGTATTGACCGCCAAGGACGGGATGGCGGAGATTTTCAAAGTCGAGGGGGTCAAAGAATACCTCACCAAACCGTTCCAGCCGGAAGTGTTATTGGCCAAGATCAAGAAATACCTATGAATTTGGCCTTCTGCGGCATCACTCCCCAGGAAATTTTTTATAATCTTAGCTTTGATGAATTATTCCGCCGTGAAACGGACCATTCTTTACAAGGCTATGAGCGCGGCCTGGAAACGGCTTTGGGGGCGGTGAATGTGGACACGGGGACATTCACCGGGCGTTCCCCGAAAGACAAATACATTGTGATGGATGAGGCCACCCGGAACACCGTGTGGTGGGCAACGGGCGCGGCTTCAGGCTCCGATAACAAGCCCCTGTCCCAGGAAGCCTGGGGCCATTTAAAAGGCATCGCGGCGGGGCAGTTAAACGGTAAAAGATTATATGTCATGGACGGGTTTTGCGGGGCCAATGCGCAAACCAGGCTGTCTGTCCGCCTGGTGACGGAAGTGGCGTGGATGGCGCATTTTTTCAAGAACATGTTCATCCGTCCGACGGAAGAAGAACTGAAGGGTTTTAAACCTGATTGGACGGTGCTCAATGCCTGCAAGGCCGGCTGCGCGGACCATGAGAAATGGGGCCTGCGCTCACCGGTCTTCATTGCCTTCAATGTCACCCAGCGCATGACGGTGATTGGCGGCACCTGGTACGGCGGGGAGATCAAAAAGGGCATTTTTTCCATCATGAATTATTTTTTGCCGCTTAAAGGCATCGGGTCATTCCATTGTTCGGCCAACCAGGGGAAGGGCGGGGACACCGCTTTATTTTTCGGCCTTTCCGGGACCGGCAAAACCACCTTGTCCACCGACCCCAAGCGCGCCTTGATTGGCGATGACGAGCATGGCTGGGACAATGACGGGGTGTTTAATTTTGAAGGCGGCTGTTATGCCAAATGCATCGGTTTGACTTTGCAGCGCGAGCCGGAAATTTACCGCGCCATCCGCCGCGATGCCTTGTTGGAAAACTGCGGCGTCGATAGGCGCGGGAACATCGATTTTTTCTCCAGCAAGAAAACCGAAAATACCCGGGTGTCTTACCCGCTGGATCACATTGATAATATCGTCAGGCCTGTTTCCAGGGGAGGTCATCCTTCGAAAATCATTTTCCTGGCTTGCGATGCTTACGGCGTTTTGCCGCCGGTGGCCAAGCTGAGCAAAGCACAGGCCATGTACCATTATTTAAGCGGTTATACGGCCAAGGTGGCCGGCACCGAGTTGGGCGTCAAAGAACCATCCGCGACCTTCTCAGCCTGTTTTGGCAAGGCTTTTTTGACCGTGCATCCCACCAAATACGCGGCAATCCTGGCCCAAAAAATGGAGGAGCATGGTTCCTGCGCCTATTTGATCAATACCGGCTGGATTGCCGGGCCATATGGGGTGGGACACCGCATGCCCTTGAAAGATAACCGTCTTTCCGTGGATGCCATTCTTGATGGAAGCCTGGACCAGGGGCCGTTTGAAACGCTGCCGGTGTTTAATCTGCAGATCCCCAGGACCGTTGCCGGAGTGGATGCGAAGATATTGAATCCCCGTAATTTGTGGACGGACCAAAACGCATATGATGTCCAGGCCAATAAGCTGGCGCGGATGTTCATCAATAATTTTAAAATTTTTA